>JAZOTV010000019.1:0-7816 GCA_045657815.1 Akkermansia sp. | reverse complement strand
TGCGGAGGTCGAGCTCGGCGTAGTAGCACTCCATGGGCAGGCCCAGAGCGCGGCACTTGGCCAGGGAAAGGCGGGCCACATAACCGCAGGCCTGGTTGTTGATGGCGATATCAGCCCCCACGGCGGCGTTCTCGCGCTGCTGCTTGGCGGGGGTGATGCTGATGGCAGCCTTGGGCACCAGCGTATCGAGCACAGCGCGGAGATGCTCGAAGTGAGCCTCACCCGGCTTGGTGCATGCCCAGCTGGCGGGGGCCAGCTTGCCGGCCATGAAGATACCCAGCACCTCGGTCTCGATATCCTTGCCCTTGCCACCACCCGTGTTGCGGAACACACGGCCGCACTCGAAGAAGCGCAGCACATCCATGCCCTGGTTGATGTTGCGGGCAGCCACGGAGATGAGGCCGGGAGCCAGCGAGGGACGCAGGGTGGAGTGGTCCTCGGAAATAGGCAGAGAAACGCGGATGATGTCGCCATCCATCAGCGGCTTGATGGGCAGAGCATTCTCCACGCTGGCGATGGTGGGATCGATGCTCTCGGCAGCGATGAGCTTGAAGGTCTGCACCTCCCAGAAACCGGCACCAGCCAGCTTGCGGGAAAGGGCCATGCGGTAATCGTGAGCGCGGTCCTGAGCACTCTCGGGCACGTAGATGGAGGTAGAGGTGGCGGGGATATTATCAATACCGTACACGCGCACAATTTCCTCCAGCAGGTCGCAGCTGCGCTTCAGGTCCAGACGCCAGGGCGGGCAATCCCAGGTACCCTTTGCATCCACATCCTTCAGGCCGAGGTTGCGGAGAATGCGGGCGCCCTCCATGTGCGGCAGCGTGCCATTGGTCATCACGTCGAGTTCCTTCCAGTCCAGCTTCACCTGGTCGAGAGCGTAGTAAATCTTAGCATCGGTGCCCTGCTCCAGCACAGTGGCGCTGGTGGCAAGTTCCTCGGCCACCAGGCAGGGAGCCTGGCCACCCACCATCACCGGCTCGGCGGTGCCGCCGCAGCACTCCTGAATCAGCTGGGTGGCGCGGGCTGCGGCGCGGAGCACATTCCAGGGGGAGGTACCGCGCTCGAAGCGGTAGGAGGAATCGGAACCCAGGGCCAGACGGCGGCTGGTGAAGCGGATGCTGCTGCGCAGGAACCAGGCAGATTCCAGGATGATATCGGTGGTAGCCTCCGTCACGCCGGAGTCCAGGCCACCCATCACACCACCCAGAGCCAGGGCAGCGCCGCTGGCATCGGAGATGACCACATCATCGCTCTTGAGCGTGTACTGCTCATTCATGAGGCTGGTGAACTGCTCACCCTCGGCAGCGCGGCGGATATTCAGGCCGCCGGTAATCTTGCTGGCATCGAAAGCATGCAGCGGGTGCCCCAGCTCAAAGAGACAGTAGTTGGTGATATCCACCACGTTGTTGATGGGGCGCAGACCGATAGCCACCAGGCGGTTGGCCAGCCACTCGGGAGAGGGACCGATTTTCACGCCGGAAATGCGCGTGGCGGTGTAGAGCGGGCAAAGCTCCGGGGCGGAAAGGGTGATGAAATCACCGGCAGCCTTGGTCTCGGCAGCAGCGGCGGGAGCCTCTGCGGGGTCGGTCTTGAGGCTGCGGCCGGTGATGCCGGCCAGCTCGCGGGCCATGCCCCAGTGGCTCAGCAGGTCGGGGCGGTTCGGGGTAATCTCCAGCTCGAAGATGGTATCCGTCTCCACGAAGGAGCACACGGGAGTGCCCACCACGTAATCCTGCGGCAGAATCCACAGGCCGTGTTCCTTATCCGGCAGACCCAGCTCGGAGGCAGAGCAGAGCATACCGCGGCTCTCCACGCCGCGCAGCTTGCCATCCTTAATCTCCCAGCCGCCGGGCAGCACCGCACCGGGCAGAGCGCAGGGCACCTTGTCGCCCACCTTGTAGTTCTGGGCACCGCACACAATCTGGCGCAGGGAACCCTCGCCGGCATCGACCATGCACACATTCAGGTGGTCGCTGCCCTCCACGGGGGTCTTCTCCATGACCTGGGCCACCACCACAAGCTCGGTGGTCACGCCGCGCTCCTGGATACCCTCCACCTCGATACCGGCGAAGGTGAGCATATCGGCCATCTCCTGAGTGCCGAGGCCCTCAAGGTCAATGTAGCTGGAAAGCCAATTCAGTGAAACATTCATGATATGATAGAAAGGGGTTAGATTTTATTGGAACTGGGCAAGGAAGCGGGCATCGTTCTCGATGAGGAGGCGGATATCGCGGATACCCCAGCGAATCATGGCCAGACGCTCCAGGCCGATACCGAAGGCAAAGCCCGTGCAGCCGGCATACTGGTTCTTGCCGGTGGCCTTGTCGATATTCTCGAACACGGCGGGGTTCACCATGCCGCAACCGGCAATCTCAATCCAGCGCGGAGCCTGACCAGCCGCCTGCAGCAGCACGTCAATCTCAAAGCTGGGCTCGGTGAACGGGAAGAAGTGCGGGCGGAAACGCACCGCCGTCTCCTCGCCGAAGAGAGCCTTCAGGAAATACTCCAGCGTGCCCTTCAGGTCGCCCACGCTCACTTCCCTGGCCACATACAGACCCTCAATCTGGTTGAAGGCAGAAAGGTGGGTGGCATCGATGGCATCGCGACGGAAAGCGGAGCCGGGGCAGATGATGCGGATGGGCGGGCAGTCCTTCTCCATCACACGGGCCTGCACGGTGCTGGTCTGCGTGCGCAGCAGCTTGCCGCTGTCGAAGTAGAAGGTGTCCTTCTCATTGCGGGCGGGGTGGTCATCCGGGGTGTTCAGGGCATCGAAGCAGTGCCACTCGTCCTCAATCTCGGGGCCGTCGGCCAGGGTGAAGCCCATGCGGCGCAGCACGCGCACGGCTTCATCGCGCACGATGGAAATGGGGTGCAGACCACCGGCGGGCAGCGTGGCGCCCGGCATCGTAAAGTCCACACCAGCCACGGCGGCGGCATCCAGCTCCTGCTGCAGGGCGGCCTTGCGGTCCTCCAGAGCAGCGGTGATGATGGCGCGGGCTTCATTCAGGAGAGCACCCACGGCGGGCTTGTCTTCCTTGGGCACATCGCGCATGCCCTGCTGCACCTGAGTAAGGGTACCCTTCTTGCCCAGAATACCCACACGGGCATCCTCCAGGGCCTTCATGTCGGCAATGCCGGCAATGCGGGCCAGGGCATCTGCTTGTACGCTAGCAATCTGATTTTTCATAAGTTCGCGGGAAACTATACGCGCGTAGGCGCTTTTGTCAAGCATTATGCAGACTTCAGCGTGTCAACACAACCAGACACCCGCTCTCGCCAGGGCAAAAAAAGCCTTCCGACCCTTTCGGGCGGAAGATTCCGTAAAACCAGCTGGAAATTCTCTCCAGCCTCCTCTTCCCCCAATCAAAAGGGGGAAGTACATCACCATCCCGGTTCAGATACCGCACTCAGGGGTCGGCGGCAGCGTATTCTCCGGGGTGGGAGGCAGCGTGTTACCAACAGCGGTAAGGGCGGTCAGGCCAATCATAATAGCGATAGTCTTCATCATTTTTCTTCTTTCCTTTCTGTTTCCCTGTCGGGGGTGAAACCCGGCTGCGGCATTCTACTCTTATTTCCGGAGAAGTCAACCCCAAAATCCGGAAAAAATTAATTCTTTTTCATTTTTTCCAAAAAAGGATGAAAGAACACCCTGACATGGCGCCGTACGCGCTCACTTGCGCCCGCGAATGTGCAGGTTTTGCAGTTCTCTGCTCATAATAGACTTGAAAGCATGAAATCAAGCTGCTAATATGGGGCGGTATGAATAAGCTCTTTCTCAGCGCACTGGCATGTCTGGCCATACTGGTCCCGGCAGGCAAGGCAGTGCAGTTAAGCGACCTCTCCCCCACCCTGACCCGCACAGAAGCGGATGACAACCTGACAAAGGACTATGCATACCGAGTGCTGAGCGACCTCAGCATCCGCCGCATCTGGAATCTGGACGAGAACCGCAAACTGTCCATTGATTTTGATGGCAAAACAGGCAAGCTCATCTGCATTGTGGTGGATTACCGCGTGCCGGTAGCGCTGGAGGATGCCGACCGGGATGCCGCCGATATCGGCAAATTCGATAACGCCGCCTGGCGCAAGTTTGATGCCAACAAGGCCGCCAAGTACTACATGGATCGCTCCCGCGCCATGAAATTTGACAGCGGCTACATGTTCCAGGAACTTTCTGGCGCCAACAAATGCCTGCGCCTTACATTCTACCCCAAGACCCCGAAGGAGAACCGCCGCCATCTTTCCGAAGGAAGCACCGCTTCTGCCACCTCTGCCCTGGGCAGTTCCCTGAGCGGCAGCGCCGTCAAAACCCTGCTTCAGGATGAGGAAACCCGCCTCTACACCCCCAACAAAACGGACAAAGCCAAGGAGAAACCCGCCCCGAAGCCTGTAATCATTGAGGAAGACGAGCCGGAGGAAACCCCCGAGGAAGAACCTGAAATCGTTGAAGAAGAACCCGAAGCCGTCGATGAAACGGTGGAGGAAACCGCCCAGTCCGGCGTGGTAGTCAAGGGCCCGGTGAAGGTGAAGCCCATCAAGACGGTGAAAAAGAAAGGCGACCGCAGCAGTGATGCCGGCAGCTTCCTGGCCAAGATGGGGCTGGACGGCCTTAAGCCCATTCACTGGATTCTCATCTGCGTGGGTCTGGTTGTGCTCATCTCTATCATCGGCGCCATCAGCCGCAGCAACGAACGCCGCAGACTGGAGCAGCGCGCCGCCCGACTCCGCAACAGCGAGGGACTCAGCCTCGGCGGCCGCAAGGGCGACAACTCCAAGCTCCGCATTAAGTAAGAGCAGAGAAAATCTATTTCCCGCGCCCCATCACCCGGGCGCGGGATTTTTTTTGCATTCCGGCGTTGAATCCGGAAGAAAATAACATTTTTTTTCTTTTCAAAACATAGGGCACACACTATACTACACGATAGAATTTTCCAATCCATGAAAACACGGAATTTCATCATATTATCGCTCAGTATGCTCGGATACGCCGGCTACGGCGCAGAAGCAAAGACACCCCTGCCAGACCTCATTTACCGGAGCAACGGTATCTACTCCGTGCTGGAGGCGGCTGAAGCAGGCAATGACGATGTACTCGCAGCCCGAATCAAGGAGGGGCGGGATGTCAACCAGAAAGACGAAAATGGCAACACCGCCCTGCACCTGGCAGCCAGACAAGGTTCCGCCAAATGCGTGAGACTGCTGCTGAAAGCCGGGGCCGACGCCACTGTTACCGATGCCGACGGCAAGACAGCCGACCAGCTGACCAGCTCTGAGAAAGCACGCAAGCTCATTACAAAAGCCATCAACTACCGCAAAGCAGAACTGCATTTATGTGAGCAGGTCATGACCGGAAACATGGATTTGCTTCACAAGAACATGAAGTCGCCCCGTTTCAACCCCAACATGCTGGACGGCGAAAACAAGCTCTCCCTGCTCATGCTGGTATGCGCCCATGGTGATGCCGACACCGTGACCAGACTCATCAAGGCCGGGGCAAACCCCAACTTCGTATCAACGGATTCCCGCTCCGTGCTGCACAAGGCCATTCTCCGGAACGACGCGGGCATCATCAAAGCCCTGCTGGACGGCGGAGCCGACCCGATGCTCCGGGCTGGCAACCAGGCCGTGGCCCTGCATGATGCCGTGTGGGAACGGAAGCACGAAAGCATCAAAGCCCTGCTCCCGGCGTACAAGAACATCAATTACAGCCCGGACGGCGGATTCAACGGCACCCCCATCAACCTGGCTATCGATCGCAACTTTGCCGATATCGTACAGCTTTTCATCGATGCGGGCATTGACCTGAGTGACAAGAGGAACGGAGAGCTGCCGCTGGTTCATGCCGCCATTGCCGCCAAGGGCGACTGCATCAAGGTACTGCTCAAGGCCGGAGCGGACAAAAACGCCCGGGGCAAGAATGGCAAGACCGCCAGAGAAGCCGCAGCAGAACCCGTACGCCACCTCCTTTAATCCCCAACTCATACAGAGTTATGAAAATACGAACAGCTCTCACCTTCCTTACGATAGCGCTGGGTCTGCTGCCTCTCTGCCAGGCAAAGACACAACAGGCCGACAAACAGACCACCGGTTCCAAGCTGGCTGAACATCCCTTCCCCAGGTACACCGATTTCTCGAAACTCAACAGCAGCCCCGACAAACAGGAAACAAATTACCGCAATCGGGAATTCCGGGCCTATCTCCCGGTGGGTGAAATGGCACGCCGGCTCAAGATTGCCAGTTACTCCAGCTTCGAGAATCCGACCGGCATTGCCTATGAAAAAGGAGAAAGCATCGGTGTGCGGCTGGAGGGTACTCCCCGAACCAAGGTAGATCTCATTCTGCGGGATTTCCGCCACCCCGGTGCCGAAAGCCGCTACGAACTCCACGAGGGCGACAACACCTTCACCGCCGAACATTTCGGCCACGCCTATATCAATTATCGCGATAACGACCCCGCCACGGCTCCCGCCATCAAGTTGCAGATTAAAGGCGGCCGCATCAACGGCGTCTTCACCAACCACGACAGCGCCAAAGTATGGAAAGACATGCTGGCCAACGCCGGGAGCGATTTCCTGGATATCATGGGCGACCGCTGCCAGTGGGTCTTTGACCTGAAGGCACTCCGCGAACGCTGCCCGGAAAAAGGGCCGGAACTCGTGGCGCTGTATGACCGCGAAATCATGATTGAACAGCAGCTGCTCGGCTGGGAATGGGAGGGCATTCACCCCGGCAACCATATCATGGGCCGCTCCATGTGGGATACCAACCGCTACATGCATGCAGATGGGCTGGGTGGTGCCTATGTCATCACCGCCACACCCGGCCTTGCAGATGTGGATGAGGCCCGCCGCAGCGGAGCCTGGGGCACAGCGCATGAGTTCGGCCACGTGAACCAGACCCGCCCCGGCATGATGTGGGCCGGCACGCAGGAGACTACTGTGAACCTGTTCTCCATGTGCGTGAACTACGATTTCAACCCCGACGAGGTACGCCTGGAACACGAAGTCTGCCCCAGCTTGGAGGGCATGCACGTACGCGGTGCCAGATTCGACTGGTTCGTAAACAGCGCCCTGGTAAACAAGGAACTGTGGCAATTCCAGAAAGGCCCGGATGACGGCAGCCGCGAGCCCGGCGAGCGCTGCGGCGACTGTTTCGTCATCCTCTGCCCCATGTGGCAGATGTATCTGTACAACACCGTGGCCCGCGGCAACGAACTCTTCTACCCCCTCATCTTCAAGAACGTGCGCGATACGGATGAGAGCCAGTGGGGCACAGGCAAAATCCGCATGGCCTATCTCGACCGCTGCTGCGATGCTGCAGAACTCGATTTTTCGGACTTCTTCCTGCAGACCGGCATGCTGGCCGTCATGAACCGCTACGTCAATGACTACTCCTCGCGCTGGGTCACCATCACCGAGGACATGTGCCGCAGCGCCCTCGAACACGCCGCGCAGTATCCCAAACCGGATTCACCCGTCATCTTCTACATTACCACCAACAGCGTAGGCATCTACAAGGACAAGCTCCCCATCCAGCCCAGCCCGGATTTCAAACCGCAGCTGGTGGAGAAGCCGGTTCCTCATTTCACTGTGCCCGCCGACCAGTGGAAGAATGCCGTGGCCTTCGAGGTATACAACGCAGAGAAGAAACTCATCCGCATCTGCCTGCGCGGCCTGAACCAGAAGGATAACGCTTCGACCGATGTCATCCTGCCGGAAGGTGCCACCACGGTCATGGCCGTTTCCTGGAATGGCAAGCGCTACACCATGTACAGCACCAGGGGCGAAACCATCGACAACAAAGCGGATCAATG
>JAZOTV010000018.1:0-2079 GCA_045657815.1 Akkermansia sp. | reverse complement strand
TGTTCGGCAATGATGAGCTGCTGCCTGCGCTGGGCGGTATGGCTATCAAGCTCACCCTGCTGGTGCTCATTGTGGCGCTGCTGGGCAAGCGGGTCATCACCAGGGTGCTCACCTATGTGGCGCGCAAGGGGTCTGATGAACTGTTCACCCTGGGTGTGCTGGTGATTGCGCTGGGTATTGCGGTGCTTTCCTCGTATGTGTTCAATGCCTCCATGGAGTTCGGTGCATTCCTTTCCGGCATGGTGGTGGGGCAGAGCAAGTTTGCCAGCCGCGCCGCGAGTGATGCCTTGCCCATGCGCGATGCTTTTGCCGTGCTGTTCTTCGTGTCTGTGGGCATGGGATTCCAGATGGGCGGTCTGGTGGAATACTGGCCGCTGGCTCTGGGTACCACACTGTATGTGCTGCTCATCAAGCCGGTGACGGGGTACATCGTCATCCGTCTGCTGCGGCGTCCGGCGCGTCTGGGCGTGGTGGTGGGTGGTGCCCTGGCACAGATTGGTGAATTTTCCTTTATTCTGGCCACGCTGGCCGCCAGCACCTACGGTGTGCTGCCGCTGTATGCGGCCAATGTTATCACGGGCGCGGCCATTATTTCCATCACGTTGAATGCGGCGCTGTTCCGCTATGTGCCGAAGCTGATTCACCTGCTGGAGAAGAATGCGCCGGTGGCGGCGGATGCCGCCCGCCATGTGCCGGCACCCCGCGAGGAGGTAGACCGCGTGATTGTGGTGGGCTATGGCCCCAGCGGGCAGATTATGACTGATCTGCTGCGGAAATACGATGTGGAGGTTGTGGTGCTGGAAATGAATATCGACACCGTGACCCGCCTGAACAAGGAGGGAATTCCCGCGCTGCATGGCGATGCGCGCTTGCGGCATATCCTGAAGCTGGCCGGGGTGGAGCATGCCAAGGCTATCATGATTACTTCTGCTGCGGCGCCTTCCAAGGAGATTTCCGCTGCTGCTCACAGTCTGAATAAGGAGATTGAGGTGATGGCCTACACCATTTACAAGAATCAGGCGCAGGAGCTGCGCAGTGCTGGCAATTATGTGTTCTCCGGTGAGGAGGAAGTGGCTCTTTCCATGTCTTCTACCTTGCTGCGGCAGATGGGAGCCACGGATGAGCAGGTGACCCGTGAGCGCGTGGCTACCCGCCGCCGCCTGGCAGGTCTGCCTCCTGAGGAACTGGAGGATATGTAGCCGGATTTTTTTGAAAAAGCGGGCTGACCAGCTTGCAAAACAGTGGGAGCGGGTGTAGTATGGTTGCATATTACACCCGCTCTCCTTTTTTTATGATTTTCACTCTTGTCATTGGCCTTACGCTGGCATTGGTACTGGGTATGCTGGCGCAGAAATTGAAGCTTTCGCCGTTGGTGGGGTATCTGGTGGCTGGTATGCTGGCGGCGCAGCCCTGGTGGGGCGAGCCGATGGATGCGCATGTGGTGGAGGATTTCTCCCACATCGGCGTGGTGCTGCTGCTCTTCGGTGTGGGCTTGCAGTTTCATATCAAGGATTTGCTGGCTGTGCAGAAGGTGGCGGTTCCTGGGGCTCTGGTGTGCATGCTCACGGTCTCACTGCTGGGAATGGTGGCTTTCCATTTCCTGGGGATGGGGGATGTAGCCTGGGTGAACAGCCTCATGTTCGGCCTCTGCGTGTGCGTATCCAGTACGGTAGTGCTCACCCGTGTGCTGGGGGATAACCGTGTGCTGCAGACGCCGGCCGGGCACACGGCCCTGGGCTGGCTGGTGGTGGAGGATATGTTCACCATCGTGCTGCTGGTGCTTATGCCGGCTATTTTCGGCGGGCAGGAGCTGGGGCCTGCGCTGGGCATGATGGCGGTGAAGCTGACCCTGCTCGTGGTGGTGGTTGCGCTCTTCGGGCGCAAGGTCATCAAGCAGGTGCTCACTTATATTTCACGCCATTGCTCCGATGAGCTCTTTACCCTGGCTGTGCTGGTGTGCGCCCTGGGTATTGCCGTGTTGTCAGCCACGGTGTTCAATGCTTCCATGGAGTTCGGTGCCTTCCTCTCCGGCATGGTGGTGGGGCAGAGCAAGTTTGCCAGCCGCGCAGCGAGCGATGC
>JAZOTV010000017.1:0-5364 GCA_045657815.1 Akkermansia sp. | reverse complement strand
GCCAGTATCTGGCCAAAGGCCGCCCCGTCTTCATTGAGGGCCGCCTGCAGCAGGATACCTGGGAAGACAAGCAGACCGGCCAGAAGCGCAGCAAGATCCGCATCGTGGCGGAGAACATGCAGCTGCTCGGCGGGCGCGAAGACGGCGGCCAGGCCCAGGGCGGTGGCTACCAGCAGCAGCGTCCCCAGCAGACTCCCCCTCCCCCCATGCCCGCTGAGGAGGACGATGATATCCCGTTCTAAAGCCCGCGCAACAGCTTGCCACGCCATAGCTTCGCAGAAGCGACGGCAGGCCACAAAGTGATTTCATCCAGCCCCGCAAGGGGCTGGATTTCTTTTTACAAAAGCAGAGCTATCAACCGGGTTGACAAATCATTCCCTGCCTGTTTATAATCAACCCATGCAGACAACTACCTCTCTGAAAAACGCACCGGGTTTCGCCCCCATTCTGCAGACAGACGAAAAGGTGCTGTGGAGCGAGCCACGCCGAAAGATAATGGGCCATGCCATACCGTGTTTGTTGACTGGCGCCGTGGTTTTACTGGCCATCTACGGCATGATGGTGTGGGAAAGCCTGAGCCCGGGCGGCCTGGGAGAAGGCGGAGTATGGAGCATGCTGTTCATACCCGGGCTGGCGCTTCTCTGCGTGCTGCTGGCAGCGCTTGCAGCCTTACAGAACCGCCGCACGGTATATGTACTGACCCAGCAGCGAGCCATCATCTGCAGGCGCGGGCTTCGCAAGTGGAGCATTGATTATGAAGCCCCGCTTTCACGAGACCTGATTCACACCCTTTTCCGCGCAGACAACGGCGCAACAGATTACATTTTCGCCATTCACCGCTACAGAAGCGTACAGCTTCCAGTGGGCTTTATCGGCGTGTCCCGTGTGCAGGAACTGGAAGCCCGGCTCACCCATTGCGGCGTGCGGATTCCGAAACCGCAGGATTACTCATCACAGTCTGATAAACCGCCTGCTATCAGCCGCCTGGTATTCACCTTTGCTGCCTTTCTGGCACTACTGAGCCTCTGCATCCATGAAAGCAGGACCGACCCTGAGCTGATGCTCACCCTGCATGGCGAACCCGCCATCGCCACGGTGGTGGCGCACCGGCCCATCGTTGTCAGAGAAGCCCGGGGCAACGGTGGCCCGCTGCTGCGCCACCACCCGGTGCTGCAATTCAGCCCATCCCCGGGAAGGGCCACCACCGCCACTGACCTGCTGAGCGATAAGGCACCGGCCGGCAAGCCCGGCGAGCAGGTGAAAATCCTCTACCACCCGGAGACCCCCTCCCTGGCCATGCGCGCCACAAGCCACCGCTTTCAGCGCCCAGCCATTCTCCTGGCCCTCCTGCTCGGCCTGCTCGGCTATTTCATCAACGGCCTCCGGCGGCGTTATCTTCACCGCCAGCGGTAATCAGTCCACCAGCTGCCGCATACGCCGGCGAATTCCGGCCTGAATCTCCGCATATATCGACGAGGCATACTGTTCCTGCAGTTTCCGGGTAAAGGAATCCAACTCTTTATCCATGCGCTTGAGCAACTTGTTCATTTCCGAATTCACTAATCGCTCACTCAATCCTGCCTTGGTTCCCATACGGAGGAATTCGGCACGAGTAATCCACTCCATGCTGTTGCGCCCCTCTATCTTCATCGCTAATTTGGCAGGAAGCTCAGGATACACCACCGTGGAAAGCAAATCATATGCAGGCGCCAGGCGACTGGCTTTCCCATGATGCAAAACTGAGAAATTCTTAGCGTGCGCATCACCATTTCCAATCAGAAAAATGAAGATGATACGCCGGAGAAATTCAATGATATCCGCAGCAGGCAAAGCCATCTCCCGCAGCAACTCAAAGCACTGCAGTAATCTGGGTCCGCCCTCAGATTCATATTTTACGTGGGGTTCATACCCCAGCAGCTGGCAGAAGTCCTCCTGGTGCACGCGCACCCAGCGACCATCCTGCTGTTCGCGGTCATACCTCAGGGTCACATAATAAGGCATGTCTCTGACATGCAGTATCTCGCAATCAGCTGCATTCAATCCGCATACCTTTGCCAGACGCATGCAGTAAAACTCGTTGAACACGCTTTCCGGAAAGCGCGGGATTCCAGGCTTGATGATGTGGGTGGAGGGTGTACCATTCAGCGGCAGCACAATCTGTCCATGCTGTACACACGCCACCAGTTTATCCTGCGCACCGGCACCGGAAATATGAAAATCCTCAGCACCCACATGCAGAGGCCGCTCCGGCAGGCTCATCAGCACATCATGAGCCTCATCCTCACCCAGAATCTTATACTCCTCATCAGCCGATATTCTGGATTCGCGCTCCGGTGACACCAGGGCTACAGCTCCCGCGCAATCCTCACCAATGCGCTTCAGCAAGGCAAAAATATTACCGGGAGAAACACCCAGATACCGCGCTATCTTCACACGCACTGCTTCATCCGGCAGAAGATTCGAAAAGAAGGATACCACCTCACCTCCCTGATAAGGTTCTGCGCGCATCGGCATGGTGTACGAAATAGCCTCGGCATCAGGTTGCGTCAAATAGGTATCCGCATAAGTAAACGCCAGCCTGCCCTTATCCGATGTAAGGGCACCGATGCACATTCTCCGCAGGTAGACATTCAACGTTTCCATAATCTATGCTCCCACCGATATCCCGTATATAGACCAAGCCCCAGAGCTTCCAGCACCTTGATTGCCTTTTCCAGCTGAACCGTCGGCTTGCCGTTCTCCAGATCAGAAACAAAACGCACCCCGGTGTTGGCCACTCCGGCCAGCTGCTCCTGAGAAATTCCTTGCGCTTTGCGCGTTTCACGAACAAGCGCTCCCAATTCCTTTGTTGTCCGCAGACTTGTTTCCATACGCATCATCATATTTCATTACCGCTCGGGAACAGAATAGCACATATTCACCCTATTTCAATCATTTTATTCCCGAACGGGAATATTTTTAGCATTTTTCACATTTTGCCACCATTTTATTCCCGAACGGGAATAAAATACTCCATTATTGACACTTCCCGCGTCTAAATGGCGGCGATACATTCACAAATCACAGGCTGCCAATCCAATCCCAGGCGTATGCCACCGCCGGGAAAATACCCGTCACCGTCCCCAGAGTCGCCACTGCAGAGACAGGAATATCCACCCCCAGCAGAAGGACGGCCAGCGGAGCCTTTACATACACATCCCCTGAATAAAAAGGCGGCATCATCAGGCAGAATTCATGCTCAGCGGCATCATAATAACAGGAGGGCATGCGAACAGACTCCCAGCTGCTTTCCACCCTTGCAGGGCGGGCAGAAACCGCCAATGCTGCGGCTTCATCCCAGTCTGCAGCCTCGATAACCGCCGGTGCATCTGCCGGAACAGCAGATACCTCCCTGCCCAGATACGCCCGCACAGCATCCGGAGAGAGGCGGAAATACAGCATTTTCTCCCGAGGCGTGCGCTCATAACCAAAGGGGAGATGCACCTCACTGCCGTGCACAGCCACCATGCCACCAATGCACACTTTATCCTCCCGGCAGACAAAGCGCACCTTATGAGCCAGATAATACTGACCCCGCAGCTGGTAGATTGCCGGAGCAGACGGCTCCCTGCGCCCCTCCGCACGGAAGGTGCAACTATCCAGCAAAGCCGCCGAGGTGTGGCACACACAGGAACTCAGCACCCACGCCAGCAGGAGAGCAGCCAGCAACAGGCCGTTCTGTTTCTTCCTTTCCATTATAGAATACGCCTGAATACGGGCAACTTCCTCAACACCAGCCCCACCAGCAGAGCCGCCACGCAGATAGCACCGGCATAGATGATACCCGCCGCAAGATTTCCCACGCGCTCCTGCAGCATGATGCAGTACTCCGCGCAGCCCACGCGGAACAGGTTCTCGAACAGCATCACGCAGAGAACAGCCCCACCCAGCGATGCTACCACCCTCCTGGTCAGTGGCTTGAACTCTATCCCCGAGCATGCGGATTTCAGGCTCATGTATACCACCATGCAGGGAATGGGAAGGAAAGCAGACAGGAACACCGTAGCCTGGTCAATCATAGAGGCTCCTCTGAACATGCGCCCCAGCTCCATGCCGACTGCCCCGGCGGCCAGGCAGAGAAGCGCAAGCACTACTGCCTTTCGGCGATATTTCTGCCACCCCGCCAGGGAAACCCGGTGCTCCAGGAAATACCCCACCAGCACGTAAAAGGCGCAGTACCCGGCCGAAAACGGCAGTGTACCCGTCTGCGGATGAAACGGCAGCCAGTAAGCAAACTGGCTATGCCCTATGTACTCCCCCATCAGAAGGCCACACAAGGGCAGCACGCAGCAGAACACCACCTGCACCCCCAGCATGTACAGAAACAACTCCCGGGTCATCGCCCTGGCCATCTTGCGCAGAAAGGGCAGCAGAAGCAGTATTCCCAGGTAGGCACACAGGAACCAGCTTGCCCAGAAGTCATTATAGGCTCCCAGGTCCTTATGGAACATGTGGCAGACATCCCAGATTCCTCTGGTCTCCCTGCCCCGGCAGAGATACAGGATATATTGCAGCAGCCCGATAAAGAGAATGATTCCCAGAAAACGGAGTACCCGGTGTTTCAGCAATCTGGAGAGCGGCTCCTCCTTGTGCAGGAGCAAGGCACCCGTTGCCATCAGGAAAAGCGGCACCGCCATCTTCACCACCTGATTCTGCACCAGCATCCACCAGTACAGCACCTCTCCGCTGTGCTCGGCAGGTAAGAAAAAGCTACCGCACGTGTGATTCAGCACCACACAATATATCGCAATCAGGCGCAGAATGTCCATGTATATCTTATCTCTCTGCCCAAGCATATTCCAACTGTTGCTCGATGCCTTATTATCCTATATCTGCCAGTCTTTTGCAAGCTCAAAGCCAGCCGGTCGGGACACCAGGGGCACATGTGTCCCAAAGACTTCACAATTGACTGCATTATCAACACCGTTTTGGAGTCTGCCCCCTCCTTATGCGCTAAATGGCGATTCGGCGGGGATGATGGCTCGCGTCAGCGAGCGGAATTCAAAAGCCCGTGAAACGGGCGGCCTATCAATAGCGAGGCGGTGGAGCGCACCGTGCGTCAGCATGGTGCGCGTAACCCCTCGTAAAGAAAAAATAAGGAATAGGAACCCGTGGAACGGGTGACAGCCTGCCACGGCGTAGGGCGCGAGCCCGGAGACGGGAGAGGGCTGCTACATAGTAGCTTTTTGTTCGTCCTGACACGATTTTTAAGCCACGCGTTTCTGTCACCCGTTCCACGGGTTCTAATGACTTTTTACACTAAAACGAGTGGTTTCGCGGCTGACGCCGCTGCACCACTCGCTATTGTTATGTCGCCCGTAGTAC
>JAZOTV010000016.1:0-6263 GCA_045657815.1 Akkermansia sp. | reverse complement strand
AATCCAAATCGATTATGGCGTCGATAAGCTCGCGGAGACGGGCCTGCCTCGGCGTAGCTGCCGTAGAAACACGAATAGCCTTTGCGCTGAAATCTGGCTAATCCAAATCGTTTATGGCGTCGATAAGCTCGCGGAGACGGGCGTAGTTGCCGCGTTTGAAGGTGAATTTCACGCGGGAGAGGAAGCCGAGGCGGTCATCGGGGTCGGAGTGGTCAGATTCCAGCTGCACCATATCTTTCAGGGGCATGATATCCTTGAAATCCTCCCGCAGCCAGGGGAGGGAGGCCTCTGCCAGCGGGTGCGAGAGGCGGATGGAGAGCGAATCGCCATCGAAATAATACGAATGGTAGCGGCTGTAGAATTGTGCAATGTGGTGGTAGGCATCCTCTGCATCCTTAGAGACATAGAGCAGCTTCATATCCTCCGGTGAGATGAGCCCGGCCTCCAGCAGCTCTTTCTCGATGAAGCGAATCCAGCGCTGCCAGAATGATTCGCCGGGCGGGTCCATGAGCACCACCGGGAAAATCGTGCACTTGCCGGTCTGAATCAGGGTAATGGCCTCGAAAATCTCATCCATGGTGCCGAATCCGCCCGGGAAGGCCACAAGGGCATCGCTCTGCTTCAGGAAATTGAGCTTGCGCGTGAAGAAGTAGTAGAAATTCATCATCTTCTCGCTGCCGTTCATGATGGGGTTGGGGTGCTGCTCGAAGGGGAGGGTGATATTGAGGCCGAAGGAGTGTTCCTCTGTGGCGCCCTCGTTGCAGGCCTGCATGAGCCCCGGTCCGCCGCCGGTGATAATCATGTAGCCCTGGCTGGAGACCAGATCCGCAAAGGCTCTTGCCTGAATATAGCTGGGGTCTGTTTCCCGTATGCGGGCAGAGCCGAAACAGGCAATCTTGCGGCGGTTCTCATACGGGAGGAACATCTTATCGGCGCGGTACATTTCCTCCATGGCGCGGTTCATAATCTCCAGATCATGCTCGCCCAGGTTGCTGGCCGCTGCGTTCAGCACCGTGGCCAGCATCTGCAGAATAGTATCCGGTGCGTGCTCGCCGCAGAAGCGGCGGGAAAGATCATACAGGTTGGCATCCAGAACCGGGTTGCCTGTGCTGACCGGAATGGAGAAAGATGCGTGAGTTTCGGCGCGGCTGTTGATATCGCGCGCGGCAAGAAGTGCTGTTTTTCTCATACTCCTCACTATGCACTCTATTTTGCCGGAAGTCAATTTAAAAATGATGATAATCCGCCACATGTGTCCCGCGGATTGTACAATTGCCTGAATTCTTAACCTCATCCTCGAACAAGCCCCTCCCTGATTGAGAAATTGCGTTTTGCCTGTTTTTTTCCGGGGCGGAGGGGCTTTGGCTTCTCACTGGTTGAGGTTATGGGACTAAAGTTCCGTGCTCCGAACGCAGATTGACAATTTGTGATTGAGTGCTCGCATAAAACAAGCTGCCCGGTCTGGCTGGGCAGACCGGGCAGGGAATATCGTTTCTTTGTGGGCTCGCCTCTTACTTGCGGCGGCGGCGCTTGCCACGCCAAAGTCGCATCAGCGACGGCGGCGGCGGGCTGCCAGGCCGCACAGGGCCAGCAGGCTCAGCGTTGCCGTGGTGGGCTCGGGAATGTACTCGACGCGGTACTGACCGTTTGCTTCACCTGCATAGGTGCCGTAGAAGCTGACATTCACGAAGTCCTCGCTCCCTAAGACGGAGGAGAATGTGCCGTTGCCTGCCACCAGCTTCAGGTCAACCAGGCCGCTCACACCCTGAATGCTGGCCAGCGCATCTGCGCTCAGCGTCAGGTCAACATTTGCGCCTGCGGTCAGGGTCGTATCTGTGCCAAGGGTCAGCGTCAGCACGGAGCCGGAAAGAGAGGCACTGCTCACTTCCAGCGTTTCGGGGGTGGCGGTATACACCAGCCAGAGGTTCTGGCCACGCTGGGTTACGGTGGCGGTATATTCGCCCACTGTGGAGCCCAGCGTTGCCAGATTTACACCTGCTCCCAGTGACAAGGTGCCGGCGCTTACCAGCTGGTATTCGAGCTGTGTGGTTGCATACTTGCTCAGGTCCAGGCTCAAAGCGTCCAGGGTCAGGGAACCGGCCACTTCCAGAGTACCGCCGCTGAGGGTCAGAGAAGCAACCCTCATTGAGTCATCTGCCTTGGTGAAAGCAAGTGTGCCGCCCTCAATTTTAATCGTGCCATCCACGGATGCGCGGTCCTTATTGGCATCATTGCCGCCGAATTCTGACATAGAGCCACCAAATGTCTGGGTGCCGGAACCCTGCTTTACGAGGTTGATAGCATGCTTTACTCCGGACTTTGTGGTGTAGCTTTCATCTCCTGTGTTTATGGTAAGAGTGCCGACATTGTCACCGGAACGGCAGATAACATCACCGATGCTCTTGCGGTCTGCCGCATCCTGGATACCTTTCACAGATGCTTGGCTGGCTCCGATAACCAGATTGGTAGTCACCTGGCTGGTGTCCTCTTTGCCGCCGCCCAATTCCACTACGGCGCTTGCCAGTGCTGTGGAGGAGTTCAAATCCAGATTCGTGACGCGGGTCCCCGACGTGGCACCTGTTTTATTCTGAATCTTGACCGTCCCGGTGTACCCGGTGCCACCGTCCAGACGAACGGTCATTGCGCTGGCCGTGTTGCTCTTGCTGGTCACGGTCAGGTCACCGGTACCGGAAAGGTTGGTTACCACGAATGTGGTTTCGTAACTGTGGCCGGGCACGATGCCGTAATCGGTGCCGATGGTGCCACCACCCGCACCTACGCTCAGGTTAGTCAGCGTGGTGGTGTAGGCAGAGGTAGTACCTTGGGTCAGCAGGGAGCCGTTGTCCAGTGTTACATTGGCGAGAGTATAGGTGCTGTTGTCGTTATCTGTGTTAACTATGGCCAGTTCAGCGCCGTTGTTTACCTTAACAGCTCCATTCATGGTTACAGCGTTATCGCGCAGCTCCAGGGTACCCCCTGTCACATCGAAAGCCTTATCAGAGTAGTTGTTGTCATTATTAGCCAGACGCAGGGTGCCGCTGCCGGTCTTGGTGAGCTTGTTGCCGGCTATGATAGCTCCGGTCATGTCCAGACGTGCGTCTTTCTCAACATTAATATTGAGCGCGCCATTGTAGCGAACCTTGGTGCTGATTGTGCTTACAGTGGGGGTTGCTGCCGTAGCCCCATCCAGAGCCAACGCATTAATATATCCCTTTGCGTGGACATCCAGGCCAATATTGCTCTGCGAGGGCTGACCTGCACCCTGAATAGTGCCCCCTTTCAGATTAAAGGTCCAGTTGCCCACGGTCTGGCGGGTAGTGCCCACGTCCATGGTGCCGTACACGTTAATTTCTCTATTTGTCTGGCCATACTTGATGGCATCACAGCCAGTGCCCAGGAATTGCAGGGTAGCACCGGAGGCAATTTCGATGTTGGACTGGAGGGTTTCTGATGTGCTGTTGACTGTTGTGGTGCCGCTGCCGATAATCAGCTTAGCGGTGGTGTAATCGTCATGATTTTTAATGGTTGTACCAGTAATGGCAGAATTGCCAGAGAGGGTGAAATCCTCATCCAGAGTAAATATGCCGGATTTAAGTTGGTAATCGCTTGCCGTGCTCAGGTCATCGTTTCCTTTAATGGTGGAGGCTGAGACATTGCCTTCGATGTAGTATGTGTTATCTGCAAGTCCTGCAATCGTACCATCTGTTGCCATTGTGTACGTGCTGCCATTATAGAGAACAGTCACTTCGCGGTTAGCGGTATTGCCATCGAGAAGGTCACCGGTTCGGTTCGACTTGAAACCATAAGTTCCATGCTGCAGAGCGGAGGTGTTTGATACTTTGCCAGTGTAGGATAATTTGACTCCCTCTCCAAAAACAAGAGAGCCGTTCTCTCCTGTAATGGCGTTATTAATAGCGAGGGTTCCCTTTCCTGCCAGGTTCCAAGTTCCCTCATTAACAATACCGTTGTTTGTAGAAATGGTGACTGTCTTATTCTCTTCGATGTACCAGTTCTGGGTGCCTTTAAGTTTTATCCCAAATGTAGAGGAGTTGATGCTGTTATCAAGGACGAAATTACCACCGAAATATGACTGAGCAGTTAAATCGTCTTTGCCGAATGTAATATATCGCTCAGCCGTACTTTGTGAAAATGCTTTAATTGAGGAACCCTCAGCTTCGATAATGAGACCGGCTAAGGTGAAATCAGCAAACTTGTAACCATATTCAACATTTGCTGAATCGATGCGCAGAGTGTTATAGTCATTTTGGAAGAAATAATTTTGCCAGCTGTTATTAGTATTTGTGCTGGTTGCATTGGTCGATACCTCCCACTCCTTTTGCCCCTCCGATTCGCTTTTTGTTGTTACATAAAGTGAATTGGTCAGAATGCCAGTGCTGTTGTTTGGCGTTTTGTCCAGGGTATAGATTGTGCCAGCGTAGCTATAATCCAATGCCGTTGCATGAACCTGCGGGAAACAGGCAGCCGCAATGACCGCAGTGAGCAGCATTTTCGGTAAATGTAGTTTCATATATGAGTTGTGAGTATATGTTAGAAGGTGTTTCGCGGCAGCATGAGGCGTTCCTCGCGCGATGGATTGCCACGTGCTCACGATTCACGCGTAGTATATCGCATTGCCGATGCGATGTACAGCAGAAAAGTTCATAAATGCGAAAATTCCAAGCGATTGTACAATTGCCTGAATTCTTAACCTCATCCTCGAACAAGCCCCTCCCTGATTGAGAAATTGCGTTTTGCCTGTTTTTTTCGGGGCGGAGGGGCTTTGGCTTCTCACTGGTTGAGGTTACGGGACTTAAGTCCCTTGCTCCGAACGCAGATTGACAATTTGTGATTGAGTGCTCGCATAAAACAAGCTGCCTGGTCTGCCTGGGCAGACCGGGCAGGGAATATCGTTTCTTTGTGAGCTCGCCTCTTACTTGCGGCGGCGTGGCAAGCGCCGCCGCCGCAAGAAATTTGCTACTGTATAAACCATACAAAAAGCCCATGAGGAGACGTCCTCATGGGCTTTTTCGATTCACCTGCGCCACGCGCGGCTAATTTAAACTAAATCACTATTCACTATTCCTTATTCACTTCGATAATATTGAGCTCCGGGTTGCAGAAGAAGCGCATGCCCCAGGTAGAGCCGACGCCGCGGGTGACAAAGATGCGGCGGGCGCCTTCGAAATCATAGAGTCCGGCGGGGGTGGAGGAGCGGAAGGAGATGAAAGCGCCGGTGAAGGGGTTGGCGGCCTGGCCGCCGTGTGTGTGGCCGGAGAGCATGAGGTCCCAATCGTACTGGCGGAGGAGCCAGCGGCTCTCCGGGTCATGGGAGAGGAGGAGGACGGGGTGCGGTTCCTGGTTGGTGGGGAGCATGCAGGCGGCGGGGGCTTCGTCGCCCTCGTTATAATCGCCCAGGCCGATGATGCGGAGGGTGGAGCCGGCGGGGGTGGTCCAGTTCAGGGCCTGGTTGCGGAGGAGGGGGATGCCGGCGGTGGCAAAGACGCGCTGGACCTGGTCGAGTTTTTCGTAGTCCTGGTTGCCGAGGATGGCGAAGGTGGGGGCGATGCGGCGGAGCTGCCGCAGGCCTTCGATGGCCCAGCGGGTGCGCATGAAGCGTTCGTTGACCATGATGAAGTCTCCGCCGAGGATGATGAGGTCCGGTTTGGCGGCGGTGATGTGGTCGATACAGGTGGTGAAGTGTTCCCGGCAGTTGTGGAGGTCTGCCAGGAAGGCGATGCGCAGCGGCCCCGCGCCGGGCAGGGCGGCGGCGGGGAGCTGCACGTGGTTGCATTCCAGCTGGGCGGCACCCCAGCGGCCGAAGTATTCCACGCCTTTGTACCCGCAGAAGAGCAGGGCGGCAGCGATGAGCCAGGAACGGGATTTTCTGGAAAAAGCCATGGGGAAAGTGATTAATGATTAATGAATAATGAATAGCCTGGCACGGCGTCTTGTCTCGGCGGCCTGTCTCGGCGTAGGCGAAGCCGAAGACGGAAGGCGAAGCCGGAGACGGAAGCAAGCGAGCGGCAGCGGGACGCGAAGACTGCTGAAAAGTTGTTGTTGGTGGTGGGGGGTATATTCGGTGTTTGTGCGGAATATTATAAATCCTTAGTTTCTAATCCTTTTTATTCTGCGTTGAAGATGGCGAGGGCGGGGTCGAGGAAGCGGCCGTCTTTGCGGATGAGGGTGTTATCGAACCAGATTTCGCCGCCGCCGTATTCGGGGCGCTGGATGCAGACGAGGTCCCAGTGGACGGCGGAGTGGTT
>JAZOTV010000015.1:0-8234 GCA_045657815.1 Akkermansia sp. | reverse complement strand
GGTGAAACTGGGTGCCGGTTGCTTCAATGCTGCTGCCGTCACAATGACCGCTTGTGTTTCTTTTGCCGGACCGGAGATGGCTCGCAGAGCTTCCAGTCGCTCGGCTGCTAAATCCGGGTCTGAAATGCCATTGTTGATGTGGATTTCCTGCTCAGGCACAAAGACAGCCTGCGGGCCTTGCCAAAGCGACCATTCTGCGGCAAGCCGCTCCTGCACGGGCAGGGCATCTGCTACAATCCACACGCGGCGTGGTTTGTCGGAGGCTGCCGCCACCATGGCTGATACAAAGGAATAGGCGGCCGGACTTACCCGCTCCAGCACCACGGGGGCGTCTTTCCCCTCTGCCCGGCGCAGTCTCTCCAGCTCCCCGGCAAAGGCAGGGGATTTTGCTGCAATCTCTGTGAGCGGCTTCGCCACGTGCGTTCATGGTATCAGCAAGCGTGGCAGTTGTCAAATAAAAGCTTGCCAAGGTGAGGCACGGGTGCTACCATAGGCGCGCATCACTGCTCCGGTAGCTCAGTTGGATAGAGCACGAGCCTTCTAAGCTTGGGGTCCCGCGTTCGAGCCGCGGCCGGAGCGGACAAAAAAATCCCCTGCCCAGCGCGCTGTCCAAGCACTTTTTTTCTTCCGGCGCTTAAGACAACGCACTTCAGTAATTGAGTTCGCCAGAGAGAACGCGGCGTTCGAAATCAGCAATGTTCACCACCTCGCCGGTGCGGCGGGCGTGCTCCACGGCAAAGGCGATAACGTGGGAATGGGCGCTGGCCTGAATGGGGGTGGTCATCAGGGAGGTATCCTCCACCACGCGCATATCGTTGTACAGGTTGCTTACCAGCCCCCAGTCGCCGCCACCATGGCCGGCATAGCCACCGGCAGCCTCCTCGATTTCCACCTTACGCATCTTCTTGGAGAAATGTTCGGTGATAGTAATCTCACCCGGGCCGTTTTCCTTGTAGAAGGCGCCGGCGCGGAGCTTGGCCTTGGTGCCGTAGATTTCAATATGGCGGCCTTCCTCAAAAGCGGTCATGGTAAAGGTGCCGGTAATGCCGCCCATGTAGCGCAGAATGGCTACCAGGTGGTCGGGCTGGTCATTGTCCTCGCACTGGAAGGCATCGCGGCCCCACTGCGAGGTCTTGAGCCATTCGGTGATGTCCTCGGGGGTGGCTTCATCCACGCCGTCCATCACCATTTTGAGCCAGCGGCGGCAGGATTCATCGGTGATGTATTTGCGGGCATCCCACGGATCTTCGCCGATGGGGGTGGTCCAGTCGGTGCAGCGGGCAGGGCGGGGTTCGGTGAGGGTTTCCTTGCGGAAGAAGGAGAGTTCGCCGAAGCTGGAAACCTGTTCGCAGGGGCGGTTGAGCAGCCAGTAGAGAATATCCATATCGTGGCAGCACTTGGCCACAATCATGGGGGTGGATTTGGAGCTGTTGCCCCAGTGGCCGCGCACGAAGGAATGGCCGAAGTGCCAGGCACCCACGCCTTCGTTGGCATTGAATGTCATGATTTCGCCCAGTTCGCCGCTGTTGATGACATTGCGGATAGCATTGTAGAACGGCGTGTAGCGCAGCACGTGGCAGATGGCCACGCGGCGCCCCAGCTTCTCTGCCAGGTTGCGCAGCTCCAGCGCTTCGCGCAGGGTTTTGGCAATCGGTTTCTCCAGCAGCAGGTCATAGCCCAGCTCCAGAGCGCGCTTTGCGGGCTCGAAATGGTAGTCATCCTGCGTGCCGATGATGGCTACATCGGCCATTTTCGGCTGAGAGAGCAGCTCGTCTGCATTGGCAAACAGGCGGATGCCGGCGCGCTCCTCCTCCGGGGCGAAATCGCGCACCTGCTCAGCGCGCACCGTGACCGGGTCTGCCGCTGCTACAATGCGGAACTGCTCCGGGTGTTCCATTGCCAGCTTCATATAGGTGCGTGTGCGGGAGCCGCAACCTATGCCAACCAGTGTGATTCGACCATCTTGCATGATTATCTGAAACAGTGTGTGCGCGCAGTGTACGCTTCTGCTTTCCATAATTCAAGCCTTTTCTTTACCATTGCATTCCGTTTCATCCTGTGATATAGAGACCGCATGCACCGATTCTGTGTTCTTCTGCTGTGTCTTGTGTGGGGCTGCTCGTCTCTTGGGGCGGCTACGCTCTGGTCTGCCGGGGTGACGGCTGAGACCGGGTGGTTCGACTTTAACAAGATGCATGAAAAAGGGGAGCAGGGAGATGATTTGCTGTGCTGGGCGGTGGCTGCCTCGAATATGCTGGCCTGGTGGCAGCAACAGAATCCCGCCATGGTGCCGCAGGGTACCCCGCAGGAGGAAGCGGTGTGGAATACCTTCCGCGCTTCCTTCGGCAATGAAGGCGGTGACCCGGACCAGGGCATGCGCTGGTGGTTCGATGGCCAGTATGCCCGGCAGAATCCGGGCGGGGGCATGCGCTGCGCGGCCAGACATGAGGAAGCCACGGGCGGCTATTATCGCGAAACCGGGCCTGCGCCCGAATCTCTATTATATAATGGGCGCGGGTCGGTGGTGACGGCCGAATCTCTCACGGCGGCGCTGCTGCGCGGTTTCCGCCGGGGCGATGCATTCTGGTTGGGGGTGTCGCTCCGCAAACCGGATGGCCGCCGCTTCATGCACTCCATCAATGTGTGGGGTATTGAGGAGGAGTCGGACCGCATTCTTGCCGTCTATATGTGCGATTCCGATGACCGGCAGGTGGCTCTGCACCGTATTCCGGTTGTGGAGCGCGAGGGCATGCTTTATCTGGACTGCACCGGGCATGCGCTCTACGGCCGCCTGGGGCGCGTGGTGATTGATACCTACACCGGCCTGCGGCATACACCGGCAGGGCAGTAAGTCTCAGGGCAGATTCCATTCCTTGCGCCGGCGCGCGTATTCGCTGCGGGGCAGGAGGATGTATACCGGCTTGCGCGCCGGGTTGAGCCGGGCAATGAAGGAGCGCAGCTGGTCTTCGTTCATGCTGGTGCAGCCAGCAGTGGGGGAATCGCCATTGTTGCGCCAGATGTGGAAGAAGATGGAGGAGCCGCCCCCCACCACGGGTTTGCCGACGCTTTCCGGCGTATTGTGGTGCACCAGCATCTTGATGCTGTGCGGGTAGTCATTCTGGCGCATCTGCTCATGCAGCTCCCAGGGGGTGCTGGCCGGGTGATTCAGCCGCACATGGCGGTTGTACAGTTGCGGCAGCCGCGGGTCGCTTACCCAGAGGTCATTTGGCCCGACCTGAACATAAGGAATGGCCGGGTGGTGTTGCACCGGGGTGGGGTTATTCACCCACAGACCGCCCAGTGAGAAAATCCCGACCGGGGAGCGACCATCGCCTTCCTTCTTGGTGGTGGCTCCGGTGGGGTTGCGGTGCATGCCAAGTCCCCAGACGCAGCCGTTGCGGCCCAACCGGCCAGGATAAGGCCCCAGAACACGCTGCCATTTGCCCGTTGCATTTTTCTCTACCAGAGTCAGGGTGACATGGGAGCTGTCCCAGTCATCTGCAATGCCCACAATGGCCTGGGTGCTGCTCTGCGGCATCTGGGAGCAGGCTGTGAGAAACATCAGCCAGAAGCCGAGAATCGGGAGAATGAGAGGGCAGACGTTCACGCGGGCAGGATACTCCTCGCAATGTGGCTTGGCAAGCTTCAGGGCTGTCATTTTTGTTAAAAAATATCAAATTTATGCGAAAATTCGGCGATTTTTGCGAAAAATCTTCAGCGGACATCTTGAAAAATACCTTTTGGTGTGCTAATATAACACCATGCACGCGATGCGTCTCAAGAGGTGGACTGTACACCTCCCGCACGGCGTCGCGTCTAATATTTCCTATAAATCATCATGTTAAGTTCTGCACTCAATCCCGACCGCGCAACGCTTAATTTCCTGAACGCTTATTCCGAACAGGTGCGTAATGCGGGCGAAAAGCTCCAGAAGGATGGGGCTGTGACGCAAATTTTCGGCAATCACCTCTATATTCAGGGGCGTGTTGAAACGAGGGTTGGCGTCTTCCGCACGAGTCTGCGTCTGCAGGGTAACCGCTGGTTCGGTTCCTGTTCCGCTGAGGACGAGCGCGTTGCTGGTGCCTGTCTCATCGCTACCATGGTGGAGCGTATGTACCGCGGTGCCAACATGCCCGAAAGCCCCAATGAGTTGAACGAGGTGCCTCTTTCTGAGCTGCTGGAGGAAAAGTTGGGCCGAGAACTGGATGACCGCGAGTCTGACTATGTGACCAAGCTGGAGAAGCGCTACCGCCGTTTCGCCATTGAACAGGAAATTCATGACCATGACCTGGTGCGTCTGAACCCCCGCTGGGAAATTGCCGGCTACGAGGCTCTTGAACTCTGGCCGTCTCCTCCTCGTAACATTCTGGAATTCTGGAACTACATTGCCTATGCCTTCACCAAGAAGCGCATAGCCTACCCGGAGTTCATGAATGTGGTGACTGACCTGGAAAAGGTGCAGAAGCGTATCTCTGAATGGGAACGCGAGAAGGAGGAAGGTACCTGGCATGAGCGTATTCAGAGCGTGAATGAGCGCCCACCGCAGCCGCCGCGCCACCCGCTCTACATGCGTCTGGTTTCCACTATCAACGAGGCCCGCTTTGAGTATCGCTATGAGCTTAAGGAGGATTGGGTATCCATCCGCGAACGCAGCCAGCTGGATGCCATTCTGGAGGAATTCCTGAATGGTGCGCTGAAATGCGACCCGCAGACGGATATTCTGCTCAATGTGCTGCGCGACTATGCCGACCGCCAGGATACGGTGATTCTCGACCTGGATGATGAGGCTGCCTGCCGCGTGATGAATATCCTTTTCCACCAGCCTGCGCTGAAGGGGTATCTGGTGAACCTGGACGAATGCTACTTCAAGGTGGTGCGTGAGCCGCTCAAGTGGATTTGCATTGATGACCCCATTGTGCCGGATTGCTACGGCCTGCAGCTTGTGACCGCCGCCGGTGTGCATGTGACGCACTCGGTGCGCCAGCTTCCCGGCCAGGTGGAGTTGTACCAGTCTGACGAAACCGTGTTCCCCGGCCCGCCCCGCTGGCTGGAAAGCACGGAGGTGGAGCCCCGTTACTCCATTCCGAAGTCGGTGATTGACAGTCTGGACGGCGTGGAATTCCTGCGTAAGATTGGTGCCACCCTTCCTCCCAGCATGGAGGAGCGTGTCATTGATATTGAGCTGAAGCCGACCTTCAATATGAAGATTGTGCGCGGTCTGACCAGTGCTGACACCGAGCACGTGCTGCTTGAGGTGCATGCCCAGGATGCCCCCGGCCGCCGCCGCGAGCGTCTGGGCAAGGATGACTGGGAGCTGCTGGAGCAGCAGCCCGTGAAGGACCACACCTTGCTGCGCTTTATCCGCGATTATCTTTACCCCATCCCCGGTCTGCTGGAGGAGATGAACTTCACCTATGATACGCAGATGGAGGCCTTCAAGAGCCGTATCACCAAACAGTTCCCCGAGAAGTTTGCTGAATGGGCCAAGACGATTCCTGATACCATTAATGTGGAGATGGATGAGAATCTGAAGTCTCTGCTGGCTGACCCGGTGGCCGCTGCCATCCGCTTCGAGGTGGTGAACCAGGAAATTGACTGGTTTGACCTGCGCGTGGTGATTGATGTGGAGGGTGTCACCCTGACCAAGGAGCAGATTCGCTCTCTCGTTTCCGCACGCGGTGGCTATGTGCGCATGGACGATGGCCGCTGGATGCGCCTGGAGATTAAGCTCGACGATGCTCAGCGAGATGCTGTTACCAAGCTGGGTCTGGATCCTTTCGATCTTTCCGGAGAGACGCACCGCATGCATGCCCTGCAGCTGGCAGACCCGCGTGCCGCTGAGGTGTTCGACCCGAAGGCCTGGCAGCGCATCAAGGAGCGCACGGCTGAAATCAAGATTGATGTGAAGCCGGATGTACCCTCCACTCTGCAGGCCACGCTGCGTCCGTACCAGATTGAAGGTTTCCACTTCCTGGCCTATCTGGCAGAGAATGGCTTCGGCGGTATTCTGGCGGACGATATGGGTCTGGGTAAGACCATTCAGTCCATCACCTACATGCTGTGGCTGCGTGAGGATTATGTGCGCCGCAACAAGCAGGGCCGCAAGAAGGTGACGATTCCGCCTGTGCTTATCGTGTGCCCGAAGTCTGTGTTGGATGTGTGGGCCAGCGAAACGGAGAAGTTCGCTCCTGGTGTGCGCGTGATGGTTATTCGCAACAAGGAGCAGGCCGATGTGGAGAATATCCTGGAGAACTACGATATGGTGGTTATCAATTACGCCCAGCTCCGTGTCTGTGGCGAGCAGATTAACGCCATCAAGTGGCTCACCGTGATTCTGGACGAAGGCCAGCAGATCAAGAACCCGGATTCCAAGGCCGCCAAGGCTGCCCGCGAAATCAACGCATATAACCGCCTGGTGCTTTCTGGTACGCCTATTGAAAACCGCCTTTTGGATATGTGGTCGCTCATGGCTTTCGCCATGCCCGGTGTGCTGGGCAGCCGCGCCTACTTCAAGAAGCGGTTCGACAAGCGTAAGGACTCCCAGAGCCAGAATCGCCTCGCTGCGCGTCTCAAGCCCTTCCTGCTGCGCCGTACCAAGCAACAGGTGGCCAAGGACCTGCCGCCGCGTACAGAAGAGGAAGTATACGCCAAGATGGAAGGCATTCAGCGCCAGCTGTACAAGGCCGAGCTGCGCCGCATTCAGAAGGCTCTTCTCGGTGTGGATTCCGACGAATCGGTGAAGAAGAATTCCTTCGCCATTCTGCAGGGGCTCATGCGTTTGCGCCAGATCTGCTGTCACCCCGGCCTGGTGGATCCCAAGTACGCCAAGGAGGACAGCGCCAAGCTTACCGCGCTCTTCTACCTGCTGGACCAGCTGCGAGAGGAAGGTCACAAGGTGCTGGTGTTCTCTCAGTTCGTATCCATGCTGGAGATTATCAAGGCCAGACTGGAGGAGAACAATCATCCGTACAACTACCTTACCGGTCAGACCAAGGACCGTAAGGCGGAGATTGAGAAGTTCCAGACCTCCAAGGAACCCAGCGTGTTCCTTCTGTCCCTCAAGGCTGGTGGTGCCGGTCTTAACCTTACCTCTGCTTCTTACGTTATTCTGTATGATCCGTGGTGGAACCCGGCTGTGGAAAGCCAGGCTATTGACCGTACGCACCGAATCGGCCAGAAGAACAAGGTTATCGCCTACCGCCTGCTTACCCGTGATTCTGTGGAAGAGAAGATTCGTGTGCTGCAGCACCAGAAAAATCAGCTCGTTACCAATGTGCTTGGCGATGAGGGCTTCGCTTCCAGCCTCGACCTCAACGATTTGCAATTCATTCTTGCCCACGGCGGCGAGGATAATGATGATGATGTCGTGGTCGATGTCTGATTCCGTTCATAAGAATATAACAGTTAAAAGCCCCACGCATTGCGTGGGGCTTTCTGCATCATGTAAAGACTTCAGATTAAGTGCTTACCTTCAACGACTACAACCTCGTGGTAGTTGATGGTGCCGTCATCATTCAGGAGAACGATGATGTATATTAGTTTTCCGAAGCGGACAGCGGGAGGTTTGATAATCTCAAAATCGTTTCTGTTCTGTTGCGTGAGTTGTCGGGCCGCCTCAATGATATCTGGATTCCGGCAATACTTATAACCCAGCTTTTCTAGTTCTGGCATGGCGCTTGCCCATGATTGTCCCACCATATTGAGTAGGCGGAGGTCCTTTGTCCATAATGGGCTCAGGCGTGGGACTGGATAGGGGGCCGGATGAAATGGCAAGGGTGAGCTCAGGAGGGTGATATGGTATGCGGCAAGGCTCTGAGTCTGCTGGTCAAAGGTGAGAAATGCGTACTTGTTCAGCTCTGGGCAAAGGCAATAGGGCAGCTGCAGGATAGCGATTTCCTGTTCTACTGGTGTTTCTCTTATAGCTCGGAGGAGTGTAGCCTCATAGGACCAGGAGTCAATGATTTTGTAACCAAGTGTTGCCAGTTGTCTGAGAGTGTCTGTCCTGGAGGTGTTTGAACTCAACAACTTCTGAATATTCTCGTCTTGCTGCTGTATCGTGGTTAATTGCCGAGGTGACTCCTTTTGTGTGAAGTTGTCCGGAACCTCAATGGAACTGACCTGGACGGAGAGGCCGAGGAATAGAAATGTTGCAAGGAGAGAGGGCCTGGGCATTGATTTGTTGTGGTATGTGAAAATATAGACGTGATAGGTAGGGGGAGTGTTCAATATGGAGG
>JAZOTV010000014.1:0-21397 GCA_045657815.1 Akkermansia sp. | reverse complement strand
TGCCTCGTGGCACTATGCGCGAGCCCCGCGCCAGCCTGAAACGCGCCAGCTATATCATTCTGACCAAGAGCGAGGGCAAACCTCAGGATGAGCTGATTGCTACCATTCGCAGGTATAACAAGGTGGCAGATATCATTGTGACGAATCATGCCCCGGTGCTCCTGGAAAATATCTTCACCGGTGAGCAGTTGCCGCTTTCTGCGCTCAGGGGCAAGTATGTGGCCTGCCTCAGTGGTATCGCCCGCCCGGAAAGTTTTGAGAACCTCGTCGAATCCCTCGGGGCCAATGTGGAAATCCGCCGCAGCTACCCGGATCACTACTGGTTTGACCAGGCTGACCTGGATGCCTTTGTGGACCGCTGCGCCGAGCGAGCCATGGATATGATTGTCACCACTGAGAAGGATGCCGTGCGCTTCCTTCGCCCTGGAGAAATGGATGTCCCCATTTACTTCCTGCGTATTCATATTGATATTCTGCAGGGGCAGGAAAAGTGGGATGCCATGATTGACCGCATCTGCGGTCTGGGCGCGCCCCAGCCCCGCCCGGAGTGGGGGGATGTGCTCTGACCATCTAAAAGTGAGCCTTTTGCGCATGCTGTTGTAGTTTAGGCTTGCAATTCATGGCAAAACGGGCATAATATGCCCGACTAGCGGCGCAAGCTGCTGATATATTCTTAAATTAATACTATGAAAACGCTCAAGCGATTCGTACTTGTAGGCGCTCCTGCCTCCGGCAAGGGCACACAGTCCTCTTTCCTCTCTGAGACCTATGGTCTGAAGCCTCTGAGCACCGGTGCTCTGCTGCGTGCTGAGATTGCCGCCGGCTCTGAGCTGGGCATGGAGGCCAAGAAGTACATGGATGCCGCCATGTTCGTGCCCGATGAAGTGGTGAACGGTATCGTTGCCAAGTGGCTGGGTGAGAACAAGGAATGCGGCTGCCTGCTCGACGGCTATCCCCGCACCGTTTCCCAGGCCGAGACTCTCGATGCCAACCTGTCCTCCATGGGGCTGGGTGTGGATATCGTGGTGTATCTCAACGTGTCTGCTGAACTCATCGAGGCTCGCATGATGAAGCGCAAGGCCTGCCCCGCCTGCGGTGAGACTACCCGCAACGGCGAGGAAATCTGCCCGAAGTGTGGCGGCGCTATGATTGTGCGCTCCGATGACAACCCCGAGGCCTTCGCCAGGCGTCGCAAGGACTACGAGACTCTGACTGTGCCTGTGGTGGAGCACTACCGCGCTCAGGGTAAGGTTGTGCAGATTGACGTGACCGAGGAAGGCGAGCCTGAGGCCGTTTCCGCCCGCATTGCCGCGGCTGTCCGCACCTACTGCGAGAAGTAACAGCTGCCTGCTGATTTTTTTTCACAGAGCCGTTTCCCCCTTTGCCGGGGAAACGGCTTTCTGCTGCAAGGTGAGCGGGTTATTTGCTTTACTTGTGCCTGCGGAAAAGGTAAAATGCTGGCGAGATGAAGATACATACCCTGTTTTCGCTTGCTGTCACCTTATCGGTTTCTCCTGTTTTTGCTGCTGCGCCTGCTACGCCGTTGGAATTACTGCAGCAATTGGTGGTGCCTGCCGGTGGTGAGTGTTCTGTAAAGCAACGCTCCCGGCAGTTTTCTGCGCTTGGCGCCCTGCCAGCTGATACGGAATCGTTTCTAGCTGTGTCCCGCATCGGGGAACTGGTGGCAAGAGCCGGAATGGATGCTTCCGAGGTTCCCGGAATAGGCCTGATTGCTGAGCTGGACAGCCTGGCAGTGGGTGTATCTGCGGGGACTACGGCAGATATAGAACGCCTGATGCCGCTCATCCGGGCGCTTTCTGCCATGCAGTTGCAGGCAAAGGCCGAGCGCTGGAGCGAAGCTGCACATGACTCCGCCTCCCGTGCCATTGTGGCAGTGCAGCGCGAGCAGTCGGAGGTCACCGGTGAACAACTGGTGCAGGCCACGCAGAATCTTCACCTTTCTCCCATTTATTTTGTGCTTACAGCTCAGGAAGGCGGGGAACTTCTTCTGCAGCAGCTTTCTGTGCTGCCCATGATGCTGCCCATGACCGGTGATTGCGCCGTGGAGGTTACAGCACGCGGTTCCTGGCGCGGGTTCTGCCTGCATGGAAACCGCCTGGATTTGTCTGCAGCCGGGCTTTCCCCGGAGCAGGAGTCTGCTATCAGGCAGAATCTGGAGAATGTCCGCTTGTATGTTGTTGCCAGTATGGTGGGTAAGCGGCTTGTGTTTGCTATCTGCAGCAACCTGGATGAGCTCAAAACGCCCGCCAGACATGGCGAATCCCTGCTGGCTTCCCCTGTTATGAAGGGGTTTGACTCCTGCATGTCCAGAAATCCCTGGGCCGTGGGCTACAGCAGCGGCGCTGTGGTAGCCTTGCGAGATAAAGTCAACAGCTTCAACCATGATATTATAGCAGATTTTGCGGAGAAGGTCTTTACCCGTCTTGGCGCGGAGACTCCGGCCTGCGCCTCTGCTGCAGCGGCCATAAAGTCGCTCCGCTCATTGTACGAGCAGTTTAAGCCGCAGCAGTGCGGTGCGGAGCGCCTGGTGGTGTGGGGTGAGGATGATTTGTACCTGCAACTGACCAATAGCAGCTGCTCCCGGAGGTTTGCGCCCGGTGCCATTCGCTATGCTGGCCAGGCGAACGACGGGAATACTGCGGTTTATGCCGAATCTACGCCGATGCAGGGGCTGCCTGCTGTGCAGGTATCTGCCGTGCTGGATGATGCAGAGACTGTGCATAAGGGGTATCTGGCCACGCTTAAGCCGGAAATCGCGGAGACTCAGGTTGCTTCTATGAAGGAATTCCAGAATCACCGCCCCCTCGTTGAACAGGTGTTTGCCCTTGCCCAGGACTTCAACACCCGCACACTGAGCAGCGGTGCCCTGCTGGTCACAGCGGGGGCTGAGGGGGCTTCTGCGCCTGCTTCTGTTTCTTTCCGTGCCGAGGTGTCTGATGCGCCCGAATTCGCAGCGCGTCTGCAAAGCACCTGTTCTGCAGCTCCCTGCTGCAAGGAGGCTGCTCCCCATGTATCTGTTGAGGGCAGGGAGGTAATACTGAGCTTTGGCGAGGTCTCCGGAGCTCCGGTTGCTCAACCTGTCCCCGTTTCCGGTGGTGTTCTTTTCTCGGTGAATTTTGAACCTCTTGGCAGGCTGATGAAGCAGGCAGAGTTGCAGGAGATTTCGACTGTGGTTCAGGGGGTAGATGGCGCTGCCTGCACGCAAGGGAACGAATGCCACACCTTGCTGCGCGTGCGACTTGGAGATAAACAGTAAGGCGGAGCCATGATGCCGTTTCGTTTTGTCTTTCACTCGCTGCTGACTATCTGTATGTGTTCCTCCTTGTGGGGGAACACATTGGATATGGCGCGCCGCATTACCGGGCATTATGAGCCGGAAAGCCCGGTTGCCCGGCTTCATGCGCCTGCGTGGGATTCTGCTGCACAGGAGAACCGCAATTATCTCGGCCCTATGGATTGCGCGCCCAGCCGGGTGTTCAGAAGTGCCGGGTTTCCTGATGCAATAGACAGCCTGGAGGATCTGGAGGACACAATCTACCACATGCACCGGGTGCTTCAGCCTACTCTGGATGTCCATTTCCGTTCCCGTGAGGCTCAGCTGCTGATGGAAAAATGGATTGAGAAGGTTAACACCATCTATTCCATTCGCTGCCGGCTTGTGGATAAGAAGGGAAAATTCCAGCTGCAGGTAGCATATAGTTCTGATGCCCGCGTATTTGCCGCTTTCCGTAACCCGGAATTGGAGTCTCGTCTGCTCGGGAAGGAGCGCGATTTGCTCGATGTATGCGGGCAGTGGATCAGCCGGAATATTCAGCCGGGCATGCCCAATATGCTGAAAATCCGCAAGATTCATGATGCCCTGGTGGACAATTCAAAATACACGAAGGGGCATTATAGCACTGAGGAGATTGTATTGAATGGCGAGGGGGTATGCGCAGCCTATACCAGTGCTACCCAGCTCCTGCTGCATATGGTGATGATTGATTGCCGCTCCGTCCTGGGTACGGAGAAGATGAACCACATCTGGAACATTATTGATGTGAACGGTGAGTGGTATCATGCCGATGTTACCTGGGATGACCCGATTATGCCGGACAACAGTGATGTGAAGGTATTCAATTACTATCTCCTTACTAAGGCTGAAATGGAGATGGATCATGAGTGGCCCAATCAGGATATTTATCCGGAAACACCGGAAATCAATCGCATCGGTATTTTCAAACGCCAGGCACATCGGGAGAGTACGGGTGACCCGGAGAAGGAATCCGTCCGGAACCCGAGAGAGGAGGAATCCATCTTCGATATTATGGAAGAACGATTCAAGGCTGATCTGGAGGAGCGGGGAGACCAAATGGCAGATATCCTGGAGCCGGTGCATTCACCGGTGAGCAGCCCGGCCGCCAAGGCTGCTGACCCCGTTGTGGCTCCGCTGGAATCCCTGGGTGATTCATTGCTTTCGAAGAAGAAAAAATCAGACGCTCCGGAATACAAGACCATCAAGACTGAGGCGGATTTGTACGAGAACCTGAGAATCAGTCAGGAATTTCTGGATGGCCCCACCCTCGCGTTCGCAGTAGACCCTGGCTTGGCGTACTATCTGCCCCGCGCAGATTATCACCTGTACTTCAAGTATTGGAACTACCGGTTTGACGAAGAGAAGAGCACGCTGTATCTGGATATAGAGCATTGGCCCCATATCCGCCTTCTGCGTTCGGTGGACAATGAGAAAAACAGAGAGAAACTCACCCCGGAGGAACGAAGAACCCTGGATCGTTGCAAGGCCTTAGCTCACCAGTATGGAACTGCCTGGAAAACGGATAAGCAGAAGGTGCGCGATTTGTACACAGAGCTTGTGCGCGATATCAAATGGGAACCGGGTGCATCCGAGGTATCAACCGCCGCGCTGGATAAGAAGAGCGGCAGCCTTGGGTACAGTGAGACCCTGCATACGGTGCTCTCGCTGATGCGGATTCCCTGTATCATGGTGCATGGGCGCACGCTTTCTGATGTACATGCCTGGAATATGGTGCGCCGTGCATCCGGCAGGTGGTATCATGCATCCGCCGCTCTTGATGATGCTGAGGGAAACAGGCATGAGCACGCGTTCGAGTATTTCCTCCGTTGTGATGATGAGGTGTATGAATCTCTTGTGTGGGATCTGGATGAAACATATCCCACTCCGGTGAAAAGTAAGAAGAAGGCTGCGGAATTCGGCTTGCAGGACCGGAAGAAGAAAGCGCCGGAGCATGCGCCGCAACCAGAGGCCACCAAGCCCTCGTTGTTGCCAGCTTTGTAATGTTACGCCCCCGTCAGTTCTGCTGGCGGGGGCTCTGTTATTTTACTCGCTTGCTGCCATCTGGGGCGCGGCCTCGGGGCTTTCTTCACCGTTTTTAAAGCGTTCGAACACGCCGCGCGGATCTTCCGGTGTGCGCTTCAGCGCATCGAATATCTGATCCCGCATCTCCACGGCTGCTTTGAAGGCCGCTTCCTCACTGCCATACTGGCGATCCGAGAAGTATTTGGTAAACTGGTTCCATTTGCGGCAGATGCTGAGTCTCCAGCCCTGAAAGGACGTGGTCTCGTATGTGTATCGGGTAATGTTGCGTTGGGTCATATTGTAGTTGCCGGGTTGAGCACCGGATGTGCGCCTATATTGCCACATCTTGATACATGTGACAACCTAATTTGCTATACGTTTGTTTAAAAATGCTATTTACTTCGCTCGGATAACAAAAAAACCGCCAGAGCAAGGGCTCTGGCGGCGTGTGCAGTAGTAATCAGAATCGTTATTTTACATCCATGCTGAACACCTTGCCATTGAAGGAGCTGCCGAGGGTTTCAAGCGGAAGAATGAAGGTGCTCATGCGTTCATCCTGGCGCAGGGGAAAGCGTACGTTCTCCGGCTCACCGGCAGATACACCGTCCAGCAGCAGTTCCGTTCTGCCCATGGTGCCGATGAGCTCCAGCTTCACCCTCTTGCCCACGGGGAGCTTTGCATTGAAAGCGAACTCAATGGTATCAGAGCGGCGCAGGGTGATGCGGCCATCCTTGCCGGCGGCCAGCAGTTGTCCCTGGCGGGAGCCCAGCAGCACCTGTTCCTCGCCGGGCACGGGGGCTTCGGGCATGAGCAGCTCCATGGTCAGGTGATATTCCGGCCCTTTGGAGCCTTTGTGGAGGCGCATGGGGAGGAGTTCCGGCGTGAGGGTGAACTGAGTGTCATTCAGGTGCAGCGGGTTGCAACAGGGGATGCGATCCAGCTTTTCCACAAGGGTGCGGTGCTCATCAAAGCTGCGGGGATTGCCGGGCTGCCCCCACATCTTCTGGGAGAGTACATCCACCATGCTGCTGATGGTATCCCAGAGGTCGCAGGAACCGTAGCCCTTGTGCAGGCGGTCAATTTCGTCATTCCAGATGGCGAATGTGGCACCCAGCAGCTGCGGATGACCGGCCGGCAGCCATTCTCTGCCGATGTTGTTGGGCAGCCAGTTATCATAAAGGCCTCGCAGGTTTTTGTCGGCGCGGTAGTAGCCGGCAAAGGGAACAACATAAAGGGCGGCATCATGCGTGTTGATGACCTCGTATCCCTGAGACACGGATTCCCAGGCAAGTGCCCAGTCTTTGCTCCACAGGTTCATCTGCACCCCCTTGGAACGCACCGGAGTCTTGCCCGGCTTGGCGTGCAGGCTGCCCCAGATGCGAGGGGTGTGCTTGCGGCTCAGAATATGGCCCAGCAGACCGTCCGCGAATCTGCGATAGTCCTCGGCATCGCCGAAGAATTCGTCTGCACCCACATGCACAACCTTGCAGTCCTCGAAAGCGGGGTTCTTACCCATGAGGTATTCGTCCCACACGTGGTTGATGAAGCTGAGCGTGGCGGGATTGGCGGCATCCAGCATTTCACAGCGGCGCTTGTCATGGTGGCGCATCGGTCCCTGGTAAATGAGGTCCGGGCGAACGCGGGTAAAGGAAAGTGCGTGGCCGGGCGCATCGAACTCCGGCACGATGTTCACACCTCGTTCCCGGGCAAACTTCACCAGCTCGCGGAACTGGCGCTTGGTGTAGAACAAATCCTGGGCGGTGAGCGGGGTGCCGTCCTTGCCCTTCATGGTACTTTCCATGCGGAATGCTGAGTAGGACTTTTTGTGCGGGTCTTCACCGGCGTTCACATAGTGCTCGTGGAAAATATAGTTGTCATTCAGGTGCAGCTGCAGGTCATTCATCTTGTACCAGGCCATGACACGCACCACCTCCTTTATGTAGTCCATGGGGATGGGCAGGCGGCCTACATCCAGCATGAAGCCTCGCAGGCTGTAGCGCGGCATATCCAGGGCTCTGCCGGTGGGCAGGGCGGTGGAATTCTGCACCAGCATCTGCAGCAGTGTGCGCGTGGCCCAGTACTGTCCTGTGGTGCTGCCGCCTTTCACACTGACGCCGTCCTTCTTATCAATAATCAACTGATAGGTTTCGGCCGCCAGGCCTTTCTGCTGGTCAAAAACGATTTCGGCTGTTTCCCTGGATTCGGTGCGCGCGGCCTTGTATCCCTCCGGCAGCACTACGTTGAGCTCGCGGATGAACTCCGGAATGAAATTCGCCTTGCCATATACTCGGATTTCCCTGGGCAGTTCCCAGTTCCCCTTGCCGCCACGCCAGCTCAGCAGATCCGGAAGTACCTGAGGCTTAGGATTGGAACCGGCCTTGCCAGTGCCCTTGATGATGATTTCGTAATCGCGGCTGATGGCCTTCTGATTACCTTTCTTCAGTTCAAAACTGACGCGTACCGGTGTGTCGGAATACGGGCGGGTGATAGCGCCGGACGGGCTGATGAGCTGCTCGTAGTCGGCAGCGAGAAGTCGCACATCTGCCCCCTTGGCGCGGGGAATGGAAAGTTGTTTGCTGTCGGCAGCGGGAGATTTTACCTGCAGGTTATCGGCCAGTTTCTGCAAATCATTTGCAAGAAGTCCACCTGCTGTCAGGAGTGTCAGAGAAACAAAAGTACTCAGTTTCATACTCGATATCCTAACAGAAAGCAGACCTGGGTCAAGCTAAAAGCTGGTGCTACAACTCGCTTAAGTCGATAATTTCTGCCATCTGGCCTGGCGTGGCAATGCTGATTTGCTGGCTGCGGCCGGCAGAGGTGCAGTAGGCGCAGAGCTCGGCATTATCTCTCAGCTGGAACTGGTATGTCTTCCGGCCTGCGTTGCTGGTTACCAGGACTGGCTTACCTGCCAGTTTCACGAGCTCCTTGATATCCATGTTCTTTCTGAGTGCCTGCTTGATATCTGTTGCAGAGGGTCGGGAAGCCGATTTCTGCTCCTGCTTCTGAATATATGATTCGGGGGAGAAGTTCTTCAGTGTGCTGTTGGCAGTTTTCTGCAATTCGCGGGCCGTCGCTGCGGGGAGGCTGACGAGGGTACGTCCCCCTGCACGGAGGGTACCGGGAATTCCCTTGAGAGCCTTGCCGCTGATGCTGGCATGCAGGACACAGGCAGCCAGGTAGGAGCCGGCCGGGTTCGGGTGAGACCCATCCTTATCATAGAGAGAACTTTCCGGCTTCTTACGGTACCAGGCAGTCCATGCTTCGCCTACTGGAGCCACGCGAGCCTTGTTTTCCAACCCTGCCTGGCAGTAGGTGGCGCTGGTGCGTTCCTGCATGTCCTGCATGGGCAGCATCGTATTGCCCTGGCGGTTCGCATGGGCCCAGGTGAGAAAAAGCAGCACCTTAGTTTTGCTCTGGCGGGCAATGCTGCTCCATTGCTGCACTGAAGAGAGAGTTTCTTCCGGCTTGTAGGCCGGTGTCTGGCTCTGATCTTGCAGGATGACCCAGTCATAATTGCCGCTTTCTACCAGCTGGCGGGCTTTCGCATGCTGCGGCATGGTGAGAAAACCATGCAGGCTCATGGCCCCGGCGGTGTAGGACTCCACCTTCAGGGGGTGGCTCGTTTTCTTGCTCAGAGCTTCGAGCATTTCGGGCAGCCTGTTGTAAAAGGTATAGCTGTTGCCGATGATGAGCACTCGTTTTGCCTCTGCAGCCAGGGCGCAGGGGAGGAGCGCCAGTATAAGAATCAGGATATAGAATTTTTTCATGTTGTGGAGAAAAAAGATTCAACCAGCGGCCTGCCGCTGGTGGTGGGGATGAGATAGAGCCCATAGCGGGCACGGGTGCAAGCGGTGTAGAGTTCCTTCAGGTCAAACCCTTTGCTTTCTCCCAGGCCGATGATGTCTGTGACAATGATATAGGCAGATTCCTGCCCCTTGAAGGATTTGATGGTGGAGGTGAAAATCCGGGTGGAGTCCGGGCGGCGGCAATCTGCCCGGCGCTCTGCGGCCTGGGTGGGTGTTTCATTTGCCGGGGCAATGGCCAGCCCGGGAACCAGCGGAAGTGCGCACCGAGGATGCGTGGTTCGCCAGGGAGAGAGCACCACAATATCGCTGGCTTGTACATGTTCCGCACCTTCTTTCAGCTGCTGGATGATGCGCTGGATTTCTGCTGCTCGTTCCTGCGGCGTATCGGCGGGGGCAGAAAGGTGGATGCCTGCCCCCGTCATAGGAAGAATCGCCAGGTTCTGCTCGCCTTCGGGCAGCATGGCCCGGCTGTAGCCGGCAATCTGGCGGGCATTGCGCAGGTTGGCGTTCAGTCGCACTCGTGTGGAAAATTCCGGCAGCTGGTTGTAGCGGTCATATAAATCCTGGTGCTTGTCTGCAAAGGCATAAAGCTTGCCATTGGGCCGGAGCATAGCGCGGATGAGCTGCCACCAGATATCCCGGAAATCCTGTGCCTCATCCACAAAGATGGAATCAAATTGCGGCAGAGCGGTCAGGGTGAGCATGTGCTGAAGCGTTGCTTCCGGAAGGCGGTCTCCCTGTGCATCATAATTGATCAGATGCCCGAGTTGCTGCGGTAGCAGGATGTGTTCGATGCAGAAATCGTGGAACGTGCTCACCAGCAGAATGTCGGACTGCTCAGCCAGCAGCGGGTGCTGCTGAAGTTCGTAGGCCATGGCGTGGTTGAAACAGAGCATCAGAATGTGGTGCTTCCCGTCGCGTGGCATATCGGCAGCCTGACGGGCGGCTTCTGCACATGCCATGACTGTCTTTCCGGTGCCGGCGCTGCCTTCTACCCGGATTCCTCCTGTGCTTTCATAGAGAGCCGGAAGCAGCTCAACAACGGGGGCTGTGGTGGCATCCATTTCCCGCAGGTAATTATCCAGACTCATGTGGAAAAGCACGCTGGGTGCCAGCGCCTCCCGGATTCTGTTCACCAGCCGGGTCGTCATCTTCCCCTGCCGGGGGTGCTCATAAAGCGCTTCTATACTGGCCTGCAGGTTATCCAGCGCAGCGGCTCCGCAGAGGTAGAGCGTGCCGAAAGGCAGGTTGTTTCGGCCATCTGTAATGGGTTCTCCCTGGGTGAGTATGGCCATGTGCCTGTGCTCAGGCCATTTGCCCGGCTTCAGCGGCAGGCAGGCGCAGCGGGTCAGGCTGCGCATCAGTTTCTGGAGGGCAATATTCGCTTGCTCCAGCGGGGAGACGGCGTGTGTTGTCCACGGCGCCTGGTCATTCACTCTGCTTTGCCAGTGTCCGTCCTCTACGCGGACTTGAGGCCAGTCCTTCACCTCCACCACTACCAGGCCTTTCCCCGGTATGAGCACCACAAAGTCTGCCTCATAGTGCACGTAGCGGTTGTTCTCCTGGTAATCCTCCTTGCAGCTGTGAAAAACCACCCAGTCTGCCGGCAGGCGGCTCATGGCATCATAAACCAGGCGTTCTCCGCGCTGGATTTTATGCACCGGGATTCTGGAAAATACCTGCGCCATGGGAATGATGAATCAGCTTTTCTTTTTACGCGGAGCCCGCTTGCGGGGCGTTGTTGCCGTGGCCTTTGGCTTCCGGGGGGCTTTTTTGCTGCGGGGCCTGCTGCCAGCCTGCTGAGGTGCGCGGCGCTCCTTCAGTGCAATCCCCAGCATGGTCAGGAATACTCCCAGACCCAGTTGGATGCACTCCCATCCCCACACGAATTTCCACTTGTAGATATGCGCGCGGCTGGGGTCGAGCGCCGGGGTAATGACCTCCAGCTGCTGCCCCACGGTGTAGTCCGTATCATCGGCATCTGTCATCTGGCGGTTGATGACCAGCCCCCCTGGTACGGTGTAGCGTACAATGGGTGAATAGGAAGTACTGTCTCCCATGGCCAGGTTGCCGTGCTGCAGAGCTTCCAATGTAGATTCGAATGGTCTCTGGAGCACGTCCGTCACGGTGGCGGTAACGATTACGCTCTCATGTACATACATGGCCGTGCGAACCAGTTTGTACAGAGAGAATACGGTAAGTGCAAGGCCGAGTGCCAGCAGCAGCCTGTTGGCTCGTTTTCCCACCAGCTTCTGGATGAAGGATCTGAACATATATCAGTTGACTGCCACCCGGTGTTCGAAGGATTCAACGCGTCCGCGCGCAGCACAGCCGCGTGCCCACTGGAGCACCACCCCGGTATCCGGCATGGCGGCGGCGGCTCGCGAGGATAACGCACGGTGGCGCGGGCGGGCCAGTGTGGTCTGCGGCAGACTCGCCAGCAGGGTGCGGGCGTCATCGGTACTCAGACGGAAGATTTCATCTGCCCGGGGCATTCCGGCCAGGGCTTCCTCATCGGCATCCAGACAGCGGATGCCCACGCCATAGCGTGTGGCCAGATCGGTAAGTTCGTCCTCATTGGCGGCGCCAGGCAGCAGCAGCAGCTCGCATTCCTGTGCCCACTGCCCACAGGCCAGCGCGCGGAAAAAGGCCTGTCGGCAGCTGTCTTCGTCTTCTGCAAAGCCCACACAGATAGCGCGGAAGGAAAGGTCCTCCGCCTCACCCTCCATGATATAGGCGCCTTCCTCATCCCAGACGCCGGCGGGCCATTGCACCGCTACCAGGTCCGGGTGCCCCCAGCTTTCCTCCTCGTCTACCGGGTAGACGAAAACGCCTTGGCCGGCGGTGTCATACAGGCGCACAGCCAAGGCCATGGCCTTGTGCAGGGCTGTTTCGCCCTCTGCATTGCCACCGAACACATTCTGGAGATTCGGTTCATCGCCCTCCGTCCTCAGATAATAGCCCTGGCCATTTTCCACCCGGGCCAGACATGAATCCGCATCCAGCACCATGAAGGAAAACTGCGAGCGTAACGAGTGGTCGGAGTACTTATCTCCCAGTACAGCGCGAACGCGAGAAATCAATTCTTTGCCTTTAATTGCGCTATCGGCATTTTCCGGCAGCAAGGCAGGAAGAATTTCGTTGAGTCTTTCCCTTAATCCCATGGCTTACTTTCTTAATTGTACGCCGGCTAACTTCAGATTCGGGTCGACCGGAGTGTCGAGCGGAGAGAAATCGCCGGCCTTGGCGCGGAGCATGCCGGCGAATGCAATCATGGCGGCGTTGTCGGTGGTGAGGCTGTTCGGGGGCAGGATGAGCTCGATGCGGCGGCGCTTGCAGGCCTCCTGAAGCTGGCGGCGCAGCCCGGTGTTGCAGGAAACACCGCCGGAAACAGCCAGTACCTTGTGGCTGGTCTTGCGCATGGCTTTCATGGCCTTGTGCAGGAGCACATCGATGATGGCCTGGCGTACTCCGGCGCAGAGGTCACACATGGTCTGCTCATCCAGGTCATGCGGATTGCCACTTGCCACCAGCTTGGGCAGGGTGTAGAGCACGGCGGTCTTCAGACCAGAGAATGAGAAGTCCAGGTGGTCTTCATACATCATCGGGCGGGGCAGCTTGAAGCGCTCCGGGTCGCCCTTTTCGGCCAGTTTGTCAATTTCCGGGCCGCCGGGGTAGGGCAGGTCAAGCATCTTGGCCACCTTGTCAAAGGCTTCGCCTGCGGCATCGTCGCGGGAACGGCCCAGCAGGGTGTAGTTGCCTGCGCTCTGTACATCAATGATGAGGCTGTGCCCACCGCTCACCACCAGACTCAGGTGGGGAACAAGCCCCGCCGGGTGCGTGATGAAAGGAGAAAGCATGTGCCCCTCCAGGTGGTTGACTGCGACAAAGGGTTTGCGTGCAGCCAGGGCCAGCGCCTTGGCTGCGGTGTTGCCCACCAGCAGGGCTGCCACCAGGCCGGGGCCTGCCGTGCTGGCAAACACATCCACCTGGTGAATGCTGCGGCCTGCCTTCTCCAGTGCCTCCTGCAGCACGGCGGGCAGGTTGGCAGAGTGGTTGCGCGAGGCAAGCTCAGGAATCACGCCGCCGTACATGCGGTGCAGGGGAATCTGCGTGGAAATGACGGAGCTGAGCAGCTGCGGCTGCCCGCTGCCGGTGTCCTCGATGAGAGCCACAGCGGTTTCATCACAACTCGACTCGATTCCCAGTACCAGCATGGTTACTTCCTGCCTGTTGCCTTGCGGCGTTTGATTTTCGGTTCGGCCTTGCCCAGTACCACATCCTCCGTGATGGTTACGGTATCAATGGTCTTGTCGCTGGGTACCTTGTACATGACATCCAGCATCAGGTTTTCAAAGATGCCGCGCAGGGCGCGGGCACCGGTGCCGCGTTCGATGGCTTGTTTGGCCATGGCGCGCAGGGCATCGTCCTCTACCTTCAGCCTGGCATTGTTCATGGCCATGAGCTTGGTATACTGCTTCACGAGAGCGTTCTTCGGCTCGGTGAGCAGGTGCATGAGCTGGTCTTCGGTGAGGGTGGTCAGCGGGGTGAAGATGGGCAGTCGGCCCATGAGTTCGGGAATCATGCCGAACATGAAGAAGTCTTCCGGCATGGCCTTGGAGAGAATCTCCTCCTCGGTGTATTCCTTGGCATCGCGCTCTTCCTCCACAGCGGCAAAGCCCATGGCGGAGGAACCGATGCGCTTGCGGATGATACCTTCCAGCCCCACAAAGGCGCCGCCACAGATGAAGAGGATATTCTCCGTATTCACGCGGATGTACTGCTCGTTCGGGTGCTTGCGGCCTCCCTTGGGCGGAATGTTGCATTCCGTGCCTTCTACAATCTTGAGCAGGGCCTGCTGCACGCCTTCGCCGGAGACGTCGCGGGTGATGCTGACGTTCTGCGTCTTGCGGCCAATTTTATCAATTTCGTCCACGTAGATGATGCCGCGCTCAGCCTTGGCCACATTCATATCAGCAGCCTGCAGGAGGCGCAGCACGATGTTTTCCACGTCTTCGCCCACGTAGCCGGCCTCCGTCAGCGTGGTGGCATCCACGATGCAGAAGGGAACGTCCAGGATCCTGGCCAGAGTCTTGGCCAGCAGGGTCTTGCCGCTGCCGGTGGAACCAGCCATGAGGATGTTGCTCTTCTCGATTTCCACGCCATCGTCCGTTTTGGGCTGGCGCAGGCGCAGGTAGTGGTTATAAACCGCTACGCAGAGGGTGCGCTTGGCGCGCTCCTGGCCGATGACATAGGCATCGAGCATCTTATGCATCTGCTCCGGGGTGGGCAGTTCATCCTGATTGATGGTCTGCACTTCCAGCACGGGGGAGTCATCCGTCTTTTCCTGAGGAACGATTTCGGGGTGTGTGCCTTTGATGAGCGCCAGAATGCGGTCCGCTGCCACATCGCCCATTTCTGAGCGGAACATGTGGTAGGTCATGCCCTCCACGCATTGAAAGCAGATGTGGGTGCCTTCCAACGAGAGCATGGGGCGTCCATCATTCTCTGCTCCACCGCAGATAGAGCATATCTTGGTCTTCTTAGCCATGAGGAGCGGGGGTTACTTCTTCTGCGTGGGCGTGTGCTCCAGGATGCGGTCTACCAGGCCGTAGGCAAGGGATTCCTCGGCGGTCATGTAGTTGTCGCGGTCCTGATCCTGCTTCACAGTGTCAAAATCCTTGCCGGTGTGCTGGGAGAGGATGCCGGTGAGGCGTTTGTCCAGGCTGAACATGAACTTGATAGTGCGCTCCACATCTGCTGCCGTGCCCTGGGCTCCACCACGCACCTGGTGAATCATCACATGGGAGTTCGGCAGGCAGAAACGCGTGCCCTTGGTGCCGGCAGCCAGCAGAACGGAGGCCATGCTGGCCGCAATGCCGATGCAGTAGGTATTGATATCGCAGGAGACAAACTGCATGGTGTCATAGATAGCCAGGCCTGCGGTTACGGAACCACCGGGGGAGTTGATGTAGATGTGAATGTCCTTCTTCGGGTCAGTCATCTGCAGGAAGAGAAGCTGGGCAATCACCGAATTGGCTACTGTGTCATCGATTTCCGTGCCGATGAAGATGACTCGGTCGAGCAACAGGCGGGAGTAAATGTCATAGGCGCGTTCGCCCTGGCTTGTTTTCTCGATGACAGTGGGAATGTAGTAGTTCTTGGGGGTGTCCATAACGTGTTGTGAGGGTACTTTAACATACGCGCCGCTTGCGGAAAAGTGTGAATTGTTACATACACCCCGGTATGCCACAGTTTCAGCCGGAATCCGGGGTTTTTCCTTGCACTGGCAGACCGATATGGTAGACTGGATTCATGCGTAGGATAATTCACATGCTCATGATGTTTGCTCTGGTTTCTGCTGCTCCGGGGCAGGATAAGGCTGTGACCCAGTTTTACGCTGACCGCATGGCGGAATTTGACCGCTATCTGGATGCCCGGGCGCGCACCGCACGTTCTGCTGCAGAAAAGAAAGCAGTGGCGCATGAGCGCGCCGCCTGCCGCCGCAGGCTGGAGGCGGCTCGTGCCGGATTTACCGGGTTTACTGAGGAGGATAAGAAGTTCTGGGCAGAGATTCAGGGGGAACTTACGGCGGTGCTGAATTTGTGGGAGCATTCCCCGGAGGCAGACGCAGAGGATAAACCGCGTGTGCGCGCTGCTGCCATGGCGGCACTGGCTGCAGCCCAGCGCAGCTATGAGGCTCAGTTGCGTTTTGTAATGGCGCAGCTGGGCATGGTGGCCTGCTCGCAGGATGCCGAAACCGTCAGAGATTGCAAACTGCATTTCTGCAATGAATTACGCCGTGAATACCGGCAGGATTTTCAGAGTGTGCTGTTTGCGGTGCCCTGGGGAATTGAGGTAGAGGAAACAGAGGAGGAGCAGAGTGCCAGGCCCCATACCCAGGGGAGCGAGGAAGCAGAGGAGGGTACGGTTAATCTTCAGGATGGTGAGGCTGAGCTGGAATTGCTGAATACACCCGTGGCTCCGCTGATGGTGCACGAGCTGGCTCATGAAACGGGGCATACGGACGAAGTCAGGGCTGCATCTGCCGCCCGGGCCTCGCGGCTCTGGCTGGGATATTTGCGGCTTTGCGCAGAGCAGGTAATAGAATGCTTTGGTACGGAGCGCGGGGCTTCTCTTGTGTCCGGCGTGCCCTTGCCCGGTGCGGTGGAGCAATCTCATTTCGATGCTGTGCAGGAGCAGACGAAACGTTTGTTCGTGGAGGCTGAGAACGCCTGGCAGGGGTATGTGGAGGCTGTGGTTGCTACCTATGATACCACAGATCAGGCTGCGGGTAAGCCTTTATCTGCAGAGGCTCAGCTGCTGCGTTTCCCCCTGTATTCAACGCATGAGCAGTATCTTGCATTTGTGCTGGCTCCCCACTTGCAGTATGTGGAGCCTGAGCCCATGCCTGAGATTGGTTCCCCGGAATAAGTTTACAATCCTGTGAGATATGGCATTTTTGGGGCTGTTTCAAATCTGCTGGCAGCGACAAAGTCCGTGCGCCGATGAAGCCCTGCAACTCTGAAACAAATCCGCATTTTTTTCTGATGGAGTGGCTTTATGAGAATCTGGGTAGATTCAGCTCCGCGTTTCTGGGGATTGATTTCTCTGATGCGCCGGGTATTGACCCTGTTATGTTTTGAAAAATCCCCGCCTCCGTGAGGAAGCGGGGATTTTTGTAAGGCTTATCAGCGCATGTCGAGCATGGGCACCAGCAAGGGGTCGTCCGGGCCCTTGTAGGCCGCCAGCGGGCGGTACAGGGTATTGTCCTCCAGCTGCTCCAGAATCTGAGCTACCCAGCCGGCTACGCGAGCAATGGCGAACAGCGTGGTGAACATGCGGGTGGGAATGCCCAGGCTGTAGTACACCGTGGCGGAATAGAAGTCCACGTTGGCATTCAGATTCTTGCGGGCGCGCATAATCTTGGCGATGCGGTCGCTCATGCGAATCCACTTCGGCTCGCCGATGGTCTGGGTGAGGCGGATGGCGATGCGGCGCAGAAGCGGGGCACGGGGGTCCAGGGTGCGGTACACGCGGTGGCCGATGCCGAAAATCTTCTCCTTGTTGGCGAGTTTGCGGTTGATGTATTCTTCCACATTCTCCTCTTCGCCGATTTCCTTGAGCATTTCGATTACTGCTTCGTTGGCGCCACCGTGCAGCGGGCCCTTCAGGGAACCGATGGCGGAGGTAATGGCGGAGTACATATCGGACAGCGTGGATGCTGTCACGCGGGCAGAGAAGGTGGAGGCATTCATGCCGTGGTCAGCGTGCAGAATGTAGGCTACGTCCAGAATGTGGGCCTCTGCGGGGTCGGGCTCGGTGCCCTTCAGCAGCCACAGGAAGTGCTCGGCTTCACCCAGGTCGGTGCGGATGGGCGGCAGGTCGAGTCCCTGGCAGATGCGGTAGTAGTATGCAGCCATGACCGGCAGCTTGGCAATGAGGGAAAGACCGATTTCCTTCATCTGGCTGGGGTCCTTGGTGCGGTCATCATACATGCCGAGCATGGAGACAGCGGTGCGCAGCGCGCTCATCGGGCGGGCGGTCTTGGTGGCTGTCTTGAAGAAATCGAGAATGGGCTGCGGCAGTTCGCGGTCATTGCGCAGGCGCTGTTGGAGTCCTTCAAGCTCTTCACGGTTGGGGAGTCGCTTGTTCAGGAGCAGGTAAATGATTTCCGTGAAGCTGCAAAGGTCTACAAGGTCTTCAATCTCATATCCGCAGTACAGAAGGTGCCCCTCCTCACCGCGTACATCGCTTAATCCGGTTTCAGTTGCGATAACGCCTTTGAGGCCCTTTGCATAGATGACGTCTTTCTTCTGCTTTGGCTCGTTCTCGTTCATTAGAAAATGGAGTGGGGCAGACTACAAGGCCGTCTGCCATGGCCTGTTGATAGGAATTGTCAATCAGCAGCAGGAGTACCAGGCATCCTGCAGCTCGCCGAAGCTCTTGATTTCCACATCGCTGCGGGCTTCAAGCCAGGTCTTTACTGCCTGGCGCTGGGCCTCGCTGGTCTGGGTGGGATCCACGGCCTTGGCAATGATGCTGCAACCGTCATCCGTGATATTGCCTTCGCAATCCAGGCCATTGGCCTCGATGCAGCCTTCAATGAGGTCGTGCAGGAACTGCTCGCACTCGGGGGCAGCTACATCGCCCTTGTAATCAAAGGAAAATTCAAAGCAGAGTTCCTTGAACTCACCAACGCGGTATTTCTTGCGGAGTCGCTTCTTCATGGTGCGCTGATTCTACGCATATTCAAATCTCTTGTCAATCAAAATTACCTATGCTGCCGCAATAGGCCGTTGCGGCGGGGGGCTCTTGTGACTGGGAAAAAAAAGAGCTGCCTGCGGTTGCAGGCACCCTCTTGTAAAGTTTTCTGTGTGGTCTCTGCGTATCAGCGTTTTGCCGTGTTGCGGTTGCGGCTCTGTTCCTGAAGCGCTGCATACATCTGGCGGCAGTGTTTGTAACCACGGCGATCTGAAAGCTTTTCCATGCTCAGACGGGAAGATCCCCATTCAATGACCTCAATTTCCACTACGCGGCGGCCCCACTTGCGCATGAGCGCTTTGCTGGGCTGGTAGATATCAATGGTGGCGGTTCCCACAAGGGCGCTGCCGTAGTCATCGATTACATACACATAGGGCTGGCCTTTGATTTTGAATTTGGTGCCCAGGGGGTAGACGGACCAGTCCGCAGCGGCGCTACGCGTCCGGCTGCCATACTTGAGGTAGGTGCCGATGGCGTTCTTGGGGCCGTAGCCTACGTGGTCACTCTCGGAATGGGTGTAGGCTGTGGTGCGTACCACGCGGTTGAGCTGGCGCGGGTGGTAAAAGGGGAAAGAATGCTTGTCTCTCCCCAGGTTGGGGAGCCGGCGATCCGGCATGGCGGAGCGACGGGGGGCTGCCGGCGACACGAAGTCCCGGGCAGTGGCATCCGGGTTATAGGCGGCTGCCTTTGCCTCCGGCATTCCGGCCAGTGCCGCCAAAGTCAGAGCGGCCAGGATGAGTGCCTTGTTGAAGATGTTTTTCATGAAATTTATATTGAAGATGGTACGTGACTCTGTGCGCTCACCGAACGGGTGGGCGCGGCGTGGGTGGATACTATCACGAAAGGGGGGGCTTTGGCAAGTGTTTTTGTTCGTTTGTGGGGTGGTTGGTGTCAAGATTTATCGATGCTGAATGCCTGTTTTTGATAAAAAGATGACGCAAATGGGGTATCGCGCGCGCGTGCGCGAGGCCCTTTACTGGTCGGAATGCCTGTTTTGATGCTGGTTTCAGGCGTTTTGTTTAAGAAAAGTTTAATTTTTAGCCGACGCGTGAAGCCGGTTCTTCACCTGCAGGTGCTGACACACTCGGATCAGGGGGGATTTTACTTAGGCTTTCCTGAATTTTTGCCTCTTCACTAATCGAGTCCGGGGATTTATTTTCACCGGGCAGAGAAGGGATGATGCTCAGGAGCGGCTATGCGGAATGGTTGCGGGCGCAGGAGAGTGCGAGCTGGAACGCCCGGATGGTGCTGGCGGGGTTGGCCAGCCCTTTGCCGGCGATGCCGAATGCGGTGCCGTGGTCCGGGCTGGTGCGGTAGCGGGGCAGGCCGAGGGTGACATTGACAGCGTTGTCAAAATCGAGTAGTTTGAGAGGGATGAGCGCCTGATCATGGTAGGGCGCGAGAATGGCATCGAAAGCGCCGGCTGCGGCATCCCGGTAGACGCAATCGGGTACACAGGGGCCGGTGAATCGGGCCCAGGGCAGGGCTGCGTTGAGTTGCTGCACGGCAGGGGCGATAATGCGGGTCTCTTCATCGCCAAAAGCACCGTTCTCACCATTGTGAGGGTTAAGCCCGGCCACGGCGATGTGCGGGTGGATTCTGCCGCTGGTGCGGCGCACAAAATCTGCCAGAAGGGAGCCAATGCGGATGAGTTCTGCCGTGGTGAGCAGGCGGGGTACATCTGCCAGGGCTGTGTGGATGGTGGCCAGGGCTACGGTGAGCCTCTGGCCGGTGAGGCACATGGCGAAATCCGGCACGCCAAGGCGATCTGCAAAGAATTCGGTCTGCCCGGGGTAGTGGAAGCCCACACTGTGCAGGTTTTCCTTGCAGACGGGGGCCGTGACCACGGCATCGATGCTGCCTTCTTTCAGTGCGGCAGCTGCGTGTTCCAGCTGGTCGAGCGCAGCCTGGGCCGTAGCGCGGGTCGGGCAGCCGGGGGTGGCATCAATGGCGGGCCCCATGGGGCGGAAATCGGCATCTTCATCAGCAAGGGCATTCAGTGCTGCGCGTATGATTTCCGGGCCGATTCCGGCCTGGTCTCCCAAGGTGTAGCCAATGACAGGGCGCGACATGGAACGGAATGATTGACTGGCGGTTTCTATATGGACTCAGACTTCCTCTGCGGTGTCATCATCCACCAGCCCGGGTACTGCACCTGCGGGAATAGTGGCGTTTTTATCTGCCTTGGCCGGAACCGGGGCTGCCGGCTTCTCTGCTTCCTTGATCTGCGGCCGGAATGAGCGGGAGGTATTGATGTATTGGGCGTTGGTGTCCTTCTTTTCGAATTGCAGTTCAGAGTTGACAGAGGTATGGTAGACAGCCGTAATCACCAGAGCCAGGATTACGGGAACTAACAGGAGACTGCCCAGACAGGTCTTCATTACGCGCCCTATTCTACCCGCCTCGGCGGGGGATTGCAAGCTCCAATCAGTCGCATGGCAAGAATTTGCCGAGGGGTAGGGGTATTCCGCATCGGGGTGGTCGGCCTTCTGTCCCGGAGCAACTGATGGATAGAAAAATCAGGCTTTCTTTTTTTTCTTGCTTTTCTTCTTCTTTTTCCTGGTGTCAGAATCGGAGGCTTTTTCCTTGGCTGCGGAACCGGCAGCCTTCTCCGGGATAACTTCCTTCTTTTTACCATTGACCACTACGGTGACCGGTTCTGAGTTGGAGGAGGAACGCAGTTTGTAATTGGTAACCTGGCCGTCTTCCCATTCCATGTCGACGGTGATATCGCCACGGGCGCGGATGCCTTTCACGTAGCCATTACTCCAGGCTTCGGGCAGGGCGGGCAGTAGTTCAATCTGCCCGGCGTGGCTTTGCAGCAGCATTCCGCTCATGCCGCCGGTCATGCCGTAGGTGCCGTCCATCTGCATGGGCGGATGATTGCCGAAAAGGTTATCCAGCACGTTGTAGCGGATATAGTTCTGCACCATTTCGTATGCCTGGCCGGTGTTGTGGAAACGAGCCCACAGGGCGGTGCGCCACGGCC
>JAZOTV010000013.1:0-4915 GCA_045657815.1 Akkermansia sp. | reverse complement strand
TGTCGAAGAATAATACTTTGTCGCTCATACTAGACGTTTCTATTGTTGGTTAACGGTGCTACTCACTATACAGATTCCCCGCACAAAAGCAAGCTGATTATGCGGCATATTTAGAACTTTTCTAATTCCGTCAGCTTTCTTCGGCATTTTCAGGTTCTTTCCTGTTTATCAGGGAAGGCGGCGCAGGTGAAAAATCGGCACCTGCCACGGGGGATCGCCTGGGTCAACAGTATCGGTGCTGTAATACACCGGCACGAAATGCAGCGCCTCACCAGTCAGCGGCAGCAGGAAATGCCCCTTGTTCTCCGGAGTCACCAGCAGCCAGGTCAGGCCATGCTTCTTCGCCGTTTCGATAGGATTCTCTTTATGTACCTGGATGAGCTCATATTGCTCATCCCGGGCCAGCACAATGATACCCAGCGCCGGGGAATCTGCGGCAAGGTGGAACGCCACCTGAGAAGCCTGCCGGTTCTCCGGCAAATCCAGCGTGAAGGCATCGCGGACGTGAGGTCCGCAACCACCGTAAACAGAATACAGCAATTCACAAGGCCCATGCCCGAGAACAGGGTCATAATTATGCCCGGCCTCGATTTCATTCACCCACAGCTTCAGACCATCCCGGCCATCCGCATAGCTATCCGTCATGGCATAATACAAACGCCTCAGCGGTGAGATATGCCAGGTGGGACGGATGGTGGCCGCATCGCAGCACCAGAGGCGCAAGTGATACTCTGTGGGCTGAGAAAATCCCCGGTAGTACCAGCACAACCCCAGAACAGACAGCGCCACCAGCACGATTTCCCGCAGGCGGCGGCACAGCCATACACCCACCGCCAGCCACAGCAGCAACAGGCAGAGCGATATAAGGACAAACCATCCGGAAGCACGGAACCACCAGGTAAAATCCTCCACACAGGCAATGGACACAGCATGCAGCGCCACCGAGCCCATAACCAGAAGCACCGCATACCAGCACACGCGCCCCCAGCCCCACCGGCGGCGCGGTCTATCTGTTTTCTGTTTATTCGGTTCCATGCCGGAACCAAGTTTACAGATTCCGTACTCCAAAGTCAAGTCCCCCGCACTCCGGCACTGCAATGCCCCCCTCCCGATAAATCGCCATTTCAGATATGCCGGAACAGAGATTGAGCAGCCACGAACAGCAGCTCATGTACTGCCACACTAGCTACTTGACCTTTGGGACACACGGCGTAGAATAGTCCGCAAACTTTAAAATTATACAACTATGGCAAATACACACCAGTTCCAGACGGAGGTCCGGCAGCTGCTGGACATTGTGATTCATGCATTTTACAGCGACCGCGAAGTTTTTGTGCGCGAGCTGGTTTCCAACGCTTCCGATGCCCTGGAGAAACTGCGCCTGAAGCAACTGACCCAGACTGACATCTATGAGCCAGAGCGTGAGCTCCGCATCACCATCACCACCGACGAGGAAGCCGGCACCCTCACCATCGCCGACAGCGGTATCGGCATGACTCAGGACGAAGTTATAGAGTTCCTGGGCACCATTGCCCACTCCGGCACCAAGAAATTCCTGGAAGCCATGAAGGAAAGCCAGGGTGGCACCCAGGACCTCATCGGCCAGTTCGGCGTGGGGTTCTACAGCGTATTCATGGCAGCTGATAAGGTGGAGGTAACCACCCGCTCCTGGCAGCCGGATGCAGCCCCTGTGAAATGGGAAAGCGACGGCCAGGAGGGCTACACCCTTACCGATGCCGCAGCCGATACCCCCCGAGGAACCAGCATCCGCATTTTCCTGAAGGAAGACGCCAGGAACTTCGCCAAGGGAGACCACACCCGCTATATCCTCTCCAAATACAGCAATTTCGTAGGCTTCCCCATCGATTTCAATGGTGAGCACCTGAACACCGTGCAGGCCATCTGGATGAAGAACAAGAAAGATGTGACCACCGAGGAGTATGAAGGATTCTACCAGTTCATCGCTCACACGGAGAGCAAGCCGCTGAGCTACATGCACTTCAGCGCCGATGCCCCCATTGTGCTCAACTCCGTGCTCTTTGTGCCGGAGGAGAACCCGGAGGCTATGGGCTTTGGCCGCTGCGAGCCGATGGTATCGCTCTACTGCCACAAGGTGCTCATCGACAGCAAGCCCGAGAAACTGCTGCCGGAATGGCTGCGTTTCCTGGCAGGTGTGGTGGACAGCGAGGACCTGCCCCTCAATATCTCCCGCGAGATGCTGCAGGACAATTCCCTGCTGCGCAAGGTTTCCGGCATTATCACCAAGCGCTTCATCAAGCACCTGGAGGGTGTGGCCAAAAATGAAACCGAAACCTACGAGAAATTCTGGCGCACCTTCTCCCGCTACATCAAGGAAGGCGTGGTAACCAGCTGGGAACACAAGGATGCCCTGGGCAAGCTCATCCGCTTCGAATCCACTTTCACCGAAGCCGGTAAGCTGACCAGCTTCGAGGACTACGTTTCCCGCATGAAGGAAAACCAGAAGGATATCTACGTGCTCTACGGCGCCAGCCGCAGCCAGCTGGAGAACTCTCCGTATCTGGATGCCCTGAAGGCCCGCGGCTTTGAAGTGGCATTCTTCACCGAAGGCGGCGATCAGTTCGTGGTGGAAAGCCTCATGAAGTTCGGAGAAAAGGAAATCAAGTCCATCGACCGCGCCGGTCTGGAACTGCCCCCGCTGGAGGCCCAGCCTGACCAGCCCGGGCTGGATGAAGCAGAGGCAGAGGGCCTCACCAGCTGGGTGAGCGAAACCTTCAAGGACCGCTTCAGCAAGGTAAGCACCAGCGACCGTGTAAGCAGCGCTCCTGCCATTGCGCTGCAGGGCGAAGGGGATATCTCCCCGGAAATCAAGGCCTATCTCCGCGCCATGGGCCAGGAAATCCCGGAGACACACCCGGAAATTGCTTTCAACCCGCACAACCCCATCGTCATGAAGCTCTCGGAACTTCGCAGCAAGGATGAAGCCCTTGCCACACTACTGGCAGACCAGCTCATCAACACTGCCCTGCTGCGCGCCGGCATGCTCGATGACCCCGCCAAGCTTGCAGATAATTCCCAGGCACTCCTGGAAAAGCTGCTCAATAAATAAAAACACAGAAATTCCACTTCAACGCCCCCCACGGAACCCCTGGCTCCGTGGGGGGCGTAATGATAAATCGGCGAGCGGAATTCAAAAGCTCGTAAAAAACGAGCGACATATCAATAACGAGCCTCACCCTGCGCACAACAGGCTTGCTGTGGGTGCGCAGTTTTTAAGATTCCCGGATTATATTTCATGATTGCTCCATGGTTATCAACCATGAAGTTTTACAGGGACTCCTTACAAGCCACCCCCGAAAAAAACAGCAGCCGCCCCCACCTTCTGGAGAGGACGGCTACCCTTGCGGAATAAAATAATGCTGTGAGGCTCAACCCTGCGGCAGAATCTGCCCCATGAAAGCGCGGAGCTCATCACTATCATAATAGTTGTTCTCCTTAATGCGCTCAAAGGCTGCATTGGAACGCCCGCCGAATACAAAGAGCATGGGCATGAGGCGGGTCATGAAGAGGTTCTGCGTGGCTTCATCTGCCTCGCCAATCGCATTCACCTTATCCACCGCAGTCTGCAGGTTCATGTGAAGCGCAGGCAGTTTCTCCGCTGCGGCATTGGCAGAGGCGGTGTCCTTAATGCCTTCATAGGTGGAAATCAGGTCATTAAAGGCTGCAATGGCGGAATCAATCAGCCCGGAAGCCTCCTCGACGCTGGTTGCGAAAGGCTTTTCCGACGGCGCATGAATGGCCAGGGCTGCAGGGCTGCACAGCGCAACTGCGGCGGCCAGAGTAAACAGGATTTTCATTTTCATTATATAGAGGTTTGTTGTTTTCTAAGAGGAACGCTGCGATTCCACGAGGAACCGCAGCGTTGAAAGTCAAGGCATGTACCGGAGAGGGATTTACTTCTCCTCAATGGTTACATCGTACTCGCGGCCCATGATGTTGAGCTTCATGTTGCGGCCGGAGATGGCGGCAGCCACACCCACGGTGGAGAGGGCGGCGGGAGCGCCGAAGTTCTCCTGCTTGGGAGTGGTGGGCGGCTCGGGCTTCTTGCCGGCATAGTAGTCTTCCAGCTGCTGCGGGAACATGCAGTAGATGACGCAGTTCTCGTCGGTAGCGGGCATACCCTTGGCGGCGAGCTTGTCGCGCAGGTCCTGCATGCCGGGCTTGATGAGGTCGGCGGGGCGGCAGGAGATGGGTTCCTTGCCCATCTTCTTGGCGCACAGGGCCTGGAGCTCGGGGTCCACGGGGGCGGGAGTGCGGCCATAGTAGCCCAGGGCCACGTCGGCGCACTGCGGGGTGATGTTCTTCCAGCGGCCGAACTTCACGTTCATCATGGCCTGCACACCCACAATCTGAGAAGTGGGAGTCACCAGCGGAATCCAACCCAGAGCCTCGCGCACCACGGGAATTTCGGCGAACACTTCCTCGAACTTATCGGTCATGTTCATTTCCTTGAGCTGGCTGCGGAAGTTGGAAAGCATGCCGCCGGGCACCTGGTAGCGCAGAGTATCGCTGTTCACGATTTCGTTTGCGTGGCTGGTGAAGCGGGAGAGGCTGTCGTACACCGGCTGCAGCATGGCAGAGATGTCGGAAAGCTTCTTCTTGAAGTCTGCCTCATCTTCCAGCTTCGGAGCGCGCTCGTAGCCGTTCATAAGGGCGAGCATGCGCATGCAGTCCGGCTGGCCGGTACCGTTGGCGAAGGGAGCGATGGAGACGTCCACAGCGTCAGCACCGGCATTGATACCGGCCACGTAGGTGGCAGCACCGAGACCGGCGGGCTCGTGGGTGGGGATCCACACAGGCAGGTTACAGGCCTTCTTGATAGCCTCGGTCAGAGCAGCGGTCTCTGCGGGGGGAATCAGACCGGCCATGTCCTTGA
>JAZOTV010000012.1:0-8065 GCA_045657815.1 Akkermansia sp. | reverse complement strand
CACAATGAGGTTCACTCCCGTGGTCTCGCAACGGGTGCGGATAACATCGATGGTCTGCGGGAAGCAGGTATCAGCCACAAAGAAAGTATCACTCTTGCGCTTGGAATCAACACAGAGATGCACAGCCTCGGCAGCGGCGGTGCCTTCGTCCAGCATGGAAGCATTGGCCACAGGCAGACCGGTGAGCCCGGCAATCATGGTCTGGTAGTTCATGAGCATCTCCAGGCGGCCCTGGGCAATTTCGGGCTGGTAGGGAGTGTAAGCAGTGTACCAACCCGGATTCTCGTACACATTGCGCTGAATCACAGCGGGCATGTAAGTGCCGTAGTAGCCCTGACCGATAAGGCTGTGCACGGGCTTGTTGGCGGAAAGCACCTGGCGCAGGGCCTCCAGAGCCTCCTGCTCTGCCATGGGGGCGGGCAGGTCAAGCGGAGCCTTCAGGCGGATATCAGCCGGCACGATAGTGTCGGTCATCTCATCCAGGCTGCTGAAGCCGACAACGTTGAGCATCTCCTGCAGTTCGGCACCGGAGGAAGAACCCAGGTGGCGGGGAGCAAAGGGAGTCTGTGCTGTAATCATAGTAAGAACGTATGATAATTTTTATTAAAACAGAAAAGGCCGCATTCCCGGATGGAGAATGCGGCCGGGAGAATCTTTACTTGCAGAACTCCTCGTAGGCGGCGGCGTCCATCAGTTCGTCCAGCTCGGAGGGGTCATCAAGCTTAATCTTGCAGATCCAGCCTTCGCCCGTGGCGTCGCTGTTCACAGTGCCGGGCTCAGCGTCCAGAGCCTCGTTCACCTCCACAACCTCACCGGAAACGGGGGTGTACACATCAGAAGCGGCCTTCACGGATTCCACCACGGCGATGCTGTCGCCCTTGGAGAAGGAATCGCCCACAGAGGGGAGGTCAACGTACACCACGTCACCCAGTTCGGACTGGGCGTGGTCAGTGATGCCGAGGGTCACGATACCGTCAACGATGGGGCTGATCCACTCGTGTTCTTCGGAGTACTTGTATTCTACGGGATTGCTCATAATATGATGATTGGGGGATGGGGGTTACTTTTTGAGGAAGGGTTTCTTGACGATGATGGCGGGCACGGCCTTATTGCGAACGATGATGTTCACCTCGGTACCGACCTTGCCGAGGGCGGTGGGAACATAGGCCATGCCGATGCCCTTACCCAGGGAAGGAGAAAGAACGCCGCTGCAGAGCTCGCCCAGAGGCGTGCCGTCCGGCAGCTGCACTTCATAACCATGGCGGGGAGGAGCGCCCTTGCCGGTGTATTCGATAGCCACCAGAGCGGTGGGGCGGCCCTCAGCCTTCTGAGCGCGAAGCACCTCCACACCGATGAATTCCTTGGTGAGGTCACAGCACCAGGAGAGACCGGCCTCAAGCGGGGTCTTTTCAGGGGAAAGGTCGCTGCCGTTGAGAGAATAGCACATTTCGAGGCGCAGGCTGTCGCGGGCACCCAGACCACAGGGCTTGGCGCCGCACTCCATCACCTTTTCGAACCACTTCACGCCTTTATCGGCGGGGCAGAAGAACTCGTAGCCATTCTCGCCGGTGTAACCGGTGCGGCATACCACGAGAGCATCGCCCTCGCACTCGAACATAAGGATACCATTGCGCACAGGCAGCTCCACGCCGGGGCAAAGCTTGGCAAACACATCCTCACAAGCGGGACCCTGCACGGCCAGACCCACATAGTCGGCGCTCTTATTCACAAGAGTGATACCCTCAGGCTTGTGAGCGGTAAGCCAGGCGTAGTCCTCATCAATCATGGAGGCGTTCACCACCACGAAGAAGTCATCCTTGGCCACCTGGTAAATGATAAGGTCATCAATAACGCCACCCTTTTCATTGAGCATCATGGAATACTGCCCCATGCCGTCCACCAGCTTGTTCAGATTGTTGGTGAACATGGAATTGAGCCACTCTGTGGCACCTTCCCCGCTCACAAGGAACTGCCCCATGTGGGAGATATCGAACACACCGCAGGCGCTGCGCACGGTGTTGTGCTCGTCAATAATACCTGTATACTGCACAGGCATGTTCCACCCGGCGAAGGGTACCATCTTGGCTCCAAGCTCCACATGCTTATCGCACAGCGGAGTACTCTTGATTGTTTCGGCGTTCATTGCAATGCGCATTCTACTCCCCGGAAAATGACACGTCAAGCATCTATCTCTGCATGTCAGGCCAAAGCCCGTAGAAATGACGCACAAAATAATTTTGCCATCCGGGCAAGCAAAATTACCACAGCCCCCGATTGTGGCAATTTCGCCAGAATACGCTTTTTACTTGTCATTAAGCCACGCATGTGGTAGAAAATCCGTATCTCTATATGGACACTACGTACTACGTTATCTATGGCATGCTCCTGCTGCTGTCAGTCTTCGGTCTGGTGGTGGGTGTGAGCAATGACGCCTGTAACTTCCTCAACTCCTCCATCGGCAGCCGTGCCGGCACCTACACCGGCGCCGTGGCCGTGGCCGCAGTAGGCGTGCTGCTGGGTGCGTCATTCTCCAGCGGCATGATGGAGATTGCCCGCAGCGGCGTTTTCATCCCCAGCATGTTCTCCTTCCACGAGGTGATGCTGCTCTTCCTGGCCGTGATGGTGGCCAATGTGATTCTGCTGGATATCTTCAACACGCTGGGTCTGCCGACCTCCACCACGATGGCTCTCATCTTCGCCTTGCTGGGTGCCTCCCTGGGTATGGCCTACTTCGACCTCGGCGACGGCCCAGGCTCCATGGCAGACTACATCAACACCGACAAGGTGTTCTTCATGGTCTCCGGCATTTTCTGCTCTGTGGCCATTGCCTTCACCGTGGGTACCTTTGTGATGTGGTTTGCCCGACTGCTCTACACCTTCCACTACCAGCGCATGTACCGCATCATCGGTCCGCTGTGGTGCGGTTTCGCCTTCACGGCCATTTCCTACTTTGCCGTGTTCAAGGGGCTCAAGACCAGCCCCATGATGAAAGGGCCGTTCATGGACATGGTGGATGCCAACATCGGTATCGCCGTGGTGATTGCCTTTGTGGCCTGGACCATCATTGCGGCCATCCTGCAGTACGGGCTCAAGATTAATACGCTGCGCATCACCGTACTGGCCGGCACGGGTGCCCTCGCTCTGGCCTTCGCCGGCAATGACCTGGTGAACTTCATCGGCGTGTTCATGGCCTCTCAGACCTCCATGGAACTGGCTGAAGCCCACCTGGCCGCTGGTGGCGAACTGTCCACCCTCAAGATGAGCGGCCTGGCCGATGTACAGCAGCAGGTGAACATGCTCTGGCTCGTTGCTGCCGGTCTGGTGATGGTGACCACCCTGTTCTTCTCCAAGAAGGCCCGCAAGGTAACGGAAACCGAACTCAAGCTTTCCTCTGCCAACACCGGCAAGGAGCGTTTCGGCTCCTGCAGCGCCGCCCGCACGATGGTTCGCTACACGCTCAACACCAAGCGTTTCTTCGAGCGAATCACCCCCATGCCTGTGCAGAACTTCATTTCCCGCCGCTTTGCCCCGCTGGCGCCGGAGGAAGAAACCGGCGCCATCTATGACCTGGTGCGCGGCTCCGTGAACCTCACCGTATCTGCCCTGCTCATCTCCATTGCCACGGAAATGAGGCTGCCGCTCTCCACCACCTATGTAACCTTCATGGTGGCCATGGGTTCCTCCCTGGCAGACCGCGCCTGGGGCCGCGACAGCGCCGTGTACCGCATCACTGGTGTGCTCACCGTTATCGGCGGCTGGCTTCTCACCGCTCTGGCCGCGAGCCTGGCCGCCTTCATTGTGGCAGTGGTCATGGCCTACGGTGGTTTCTGGGGCATGGTGACCATGCTGGTCATTGCCGCCATCATCCTGATTAAGTCTACCTTCTTCACCAACAGCTCCAAGGAGGAAATCCGCCTTATCAACATGCACAGCGATGCCGCAGTCAAGGACTTCGGCAAGGCCGCCAGCGGGCGTCTCGGCCGCATGATTGGCATCTACAAGGCCATGGTAAAGGCTCTGCTGGAGGAAGACCGCGATGCCTTGAAGCGCCTGCGCAAGAAGAGCCGCAACCTGAAGCGCGACCTGGAGGTACTGCGTGAAAACGAAGTACTGCCCACCCTGCGCACGCTGCCCAAGGAACTGGCAGACCGCGGCCAGCTCGTCTTCCGCATCACAGAAATTTCCCTCAACACCTGCGAGCGTCTGCTCACCCTGGTCAAAGCCAGTTACAACCATATCGACAACAACCACCAGGGACTCAGCAAGGAACAGGGCGATGACCTGCTCGCCCTCACCAATAAGATTGGTCGCTTCTACCCGAACCTGACCGATATGCTCAAGGAGGGTAACTTCAAGGGCATTGATGCCCTGCTCGAGGACCGCGACCAGCTCAGCGAGGACTTTGCTGACTGCATCACCCGCCACCTGATGCACAGCACGGCCGACGAAAGCGGTATGCGCAACGGCATCCTCTACCTTACCCTGCTCAACGAGACGCGAGCCATGATCAGCCACGCCTTCGCCCTCATCGAGCGTGTCAAGGAGCTGTACGAAGATTAATCCTCTTCATTTCTCTCTGTTTCCATCTCCCTCCCGGTGCTACTTATGCGCCTGGAGGGAGATTCCTTTTCAGGCAGATGGTAAATAAGCGGACAACGCAGTATATGGGCAATGCCTCAATTCCGAAATCCCTTAACTCTCCCGAAAAAGAATTCGCCCAGGAATATTCCTGAGCGAACTCTGATTCTCTGAGGTATAGGGAGTCAAACGAACAGTCCCCTTAGCATTCTATTTTATAAACAATGACTTGCGCAGCATTTCAATCATGCGCATTTTCTGCCTTGAGTACACAGCTCGCTCCATACGGAAACGAAGGTACTGCAGCAGAGAGCGAGCCGTCTTTTTATCCTCAGTACGGGGATCATCCTTATCGATGTCACTTGCCGAACTGTTTTCCAGCTCAAGGTGGACAAGATTGGGGTATACTGCCGGGGTGAGAATCTTTTCCTTCATCAAAATTCTTCCCCATAGATTATCCGTCTCCAGATAGAATGTCTTCGAATGCTCCAGCAACACTTCGGCGGATTTCCTCGTATGCAGATACCCCACAGTTATGCAGGAATTATTACGGGGGAATACAAGCTTGAGCGGAGCAACTGCGGGCAAATCAAGGAGTTCGTATCGCTTACAGTCTATACTGTACAATCGCATACATGTCCAACCACCGACATTTTCAGTCAGATAATGCACCCCTGAAACAAACTGTTCGTCCAATAAAGCATCGTCTTCAAGCACCACACAATACTCCGACTCGCTTGCAAGGAAAATCTCCAATGCCTTGCGATGACTATGCAGGCACGCCTGTTCGTTATCAGACAGGTGTCTGACAAACCGCTTACTTCTCTCATGCGGCTGATACATGCCCCTTTGTGCCTCTGTAAGAGCCTTACCGGAGACCGCCTCCACCAGCTCAATCCGGATACCATGCTTCACTGCCTGTTCCAGAATGCAGTTCCGGCGTTTTTCTGATTCAGGCAAATTAATCACAAGATACTTGATTTTCTCAGCGTTCATAAATTGGCAATCACAGGCATAACTTAAAATTATTTTTTCGCGAAACGACACACCAAACATGCAAGCTGTTTATTTTTTTACCTGCAATAGAAGTGATGCTCATTTAAGCGAATACGACATAAGCACATGCATAGAATTCACTAATTTTCGCAAAATTACAAGTTTTTTCTCATTATTTTTTTCTATCCCCTGCGTGGCAAAAAATAATCTTGACACCAGAGCACTTGCAGGCTAACATGATTTTACTATGAGTACGGATGCAACATGCAATGTAATCTGCCTGAAGTGGGGTACCCGTTATCCCGCTTCGTACACGAACACTCTCTTCCGCTCCGTCAAGAAGCACCTTCACCGCCCGTTCCGCTTTGTCTGTGTTACTGATGACCCTACCGGTCTTGAGGAGGGAATTGATGCTGTTCCCTTCCCCGCAAACCCCGGATATAAGAACGAAAAGGACTGGCCCGGCATTTTCTCCAAACTTGCCATCACTCAGGACGGTTTTGCCAATCTGGAAGGCCCCACACTGTTCCTTGATGTCGACGTCGTCATCATGGACGACATTGACTGTTTCTTTGACTACAAGCCGGGTGAAAACTGCATTATCCACAACTGGATTGAATGGCACAAGACCTTGTTCCGCAAGCGCCCCAATATCGGCAACTCCTCCATTTACCGTTTTGAGGCCGGCAAGTCCGGTTATATTTACGAGACCTTTATCCGTGAGTTTGACCGAGCCCACGACAAGTCACAATTCCCCACCGAGCAGGCTTTCCTGACCTATGCCATGAAAAAGGTGAACTGGTGGCCGTACGACTGGGCACAAAGCTACAAGCGCAGCTGCCGCCCCATCTTCCCGCTTAATATGTTTGTAGCACCCAAGCCGCCCAAGACCAAAGTTCTTGTGTTCCACGGCAATCCCGATCCCGATCAGGCAATCGTGGGTTTCGACGATGGAAAAGCCCACCATAAAGTGCTCCCCGCTCCATGGATTGAGGACTACTGGAAACTTCAGTAAAACTAAATATTTGAGCCTGTGTCCACACAGGCTCAAAATTTGAATATTCCTGTCACCCCGTCAAGATTCACATCAAACAATAAAGTCTAAAACAAGCCCAAAGGAGAGTCGAACATGAATAGTGAAGATATCATATTCCTGGCCATCAACCTGCCCGCTTCCCAACACAGGCGAGATAATCTTAAGCAACAGGAAGAATCCCAGGGAATTCGCATTCAGTTGGTAGAGGCAATATCCGGAAGCGCTCTGACAGATGCACAAAAAGCGATGTATCAGGCAGAGGAGCGTTCCAAAGCATTTCCGCAACAACTGACGCTGAATGAACAAGCCTGTGTTCACAGTCATAGAAAAGCCTTGGAGACCTTCCTTAAAAGCAATGCGAAATATGGGGTTATCATGGAAGATGACGTCGTTTTCTGCGAAAAATTTGTCGACAAGCTCAGATACCTGATAGACAAGATTGGCGGGTGGGAATGCGCAAAATTATACAATATCGACTGCAAAAAGTACAATCTCATTCAACTTCCGCAGACCGCACCGGTCGCACCTGTTTTTTATCGCAACAACTCCTGCGGCTCGGTTTGTTACATGTATTCGAGGCTTGCCGCTCAAACAATCCTCGACAAAACGCAGACCTTCATTCTCGCATCAGACGCCCTTATTGCAAAAGTTCTTTTGGAAGAAAGCATACCAACGATCGGCACAAATCCCATTCTTGCCGATACAACCGACCCCCACTGCGAGAACAGCGATATTGACAAGTCCGATGCTCGATGCAATCACCTGAAAAACAAACGCACGTTCATGCAATACATCCGCACTCGCGTTAACAGGCTGCGCTTTACCCTTGGTAAGGGGCGCATGATTAAATTATTGCGTAAATCCTTATACATGAAATAATTTCTCAGGCTGATGACAATCACGCTATGATTCGAGTAAAATTAATTGAAAAATCAATTAAGGCTGGCGCGGAAGCAGGCTCGCCGATAGTCCGGGGTAATTGTATCTTTATACAGGATGCAGCATGTACCGACTATGACTGGCTGGTTGTATACGACGAGCTTCCGAGAAACTCCGGCAGCATCACAAACGAGACAGAGGTATTACATTGTCCCAGGGAACACACAATACTGGTAACTGTAGAGCCGCCCAGCATCAAGCTATATCCGAAATGCTATACGTCCCAGTTTGAATACGTGCTAACCACACATACCCCGCAGGAGCTTCCCCACCGCAACCACATATACGGTGAAGGGAGTCTGAAATGGTGTGCAGGAATCCCGCTGGAAGAAGTCTTTGACATGCGCGATTATCCTAAGGCCAAAGATATCGCGACAGTCTGCTCCACAAAACAACAGACGCACACGCTGCACAAGAAACGCTACGATTTGACCAGTTACCTGGCAAGCCGCTTACCGGAGTTGGACTGGTATGGATGGGGAGTTATTCCTTTGGATAAGAAATATGAAGCACAGG
>JAZOTV010000011.1:0-11596 GCA_045657815.1 Akkermansia sp. | reverse complement strand
CGGTCAGCGCAGAATTTCATCGAAGCACGGGACTTTCCTGTCACGGCGTAGGCAAAGCCGAAGACGGAAGTCCCGATTAAACGCTCCATGATTACCGGGCCTGCTCCAGCTGCCGGATTACCGCCTGCGCTGTGCTGGCGATATCTTTCTGCTGCAGGAGCCAGGAGACAATCACCACGCGCCTGGCACCGGCCTGCAGAACAGCCGGCAGGGTGGTTTCATTGATGCCGCCTATGCAGAACAGGGGCATATCGCCCGCGGCTTCCTGGGCGGCGGCAATGTTACCCAGGCCAATGGACGGGCGGCCCGGCTTGGTGCCGGTCGGGAACAGCGGGCCGAAACCGATGTAGTCTGCGCCCTCCTGCCGGGCCTGAATGGCCTGCTCCAGGCTGTGGGTGGAGCGCCCCACCAGCACGCCTTCGCCGACCACTCTGCGCACTTCGGCCAGGCTGCCGCCATCCTGCCCCACATGCACGGCATCTGCGCCGATTTCAGCCGCCATTCCGGGGTAATCATTCAGCACGAAAATAGCCCCTCTCTCCCGGCAGATAGCCTGCATGGCCACGGCCCAGGTTTTCACCAGAGGCAGCTCCACTCCCTTGGCGCGGAGCTGGATGATGCGCACGCCGCCATCGATGAGGGCATGCGTGCGGGGCTTCACCTGGTCAGGCTCCGTATAGCCCATATCAACAATCCCGTACAGATGACAAGTCGAGAGAAGTTTCTTCATAGCAGAACTCTGCCACAAAGCCTGCGGTACTACAAGAAAAAAGACGCCGGATTCCGCCAATATGTCATGTTTCCGACTTGCGGACAGTCGGTGTTGAAATTATGCTAGGAAACATCATGGAAACACTGGTATCAAGCGGAATTATTGAGTCGTATTTCAATAAGTTGCAGAGCAATCTTGTTCTGGATGCTGCCATTGTGGGCGGTGGTCCTTCCGGCATTGTGGCTGCATACTACCTGGCCAAGGCCGGTCACAAGGTGGCCTTGTTCGACCGCAAGCTTTCCCCCGGCGGCGGCATGTGGGGCGGCGCCATGATGTTCAATGACATTGTGGTGCAGGAGGAAGCCATGCCCATCGTCCGCGAGCTGGAGCTCACCTGCAAGCCGTATAAGGACGGCACTTATATCATTGATTCTGTGCATGCCACTGCCGGTCTGCTCTACAAGGCCACCCAGGCAGGTGCTACCATTTTCAACTGCTATTCGGTTGAGGACGTGGTGTACAAGCAGGGGCGCGTGGGTGGCGTGGTGGTCAACTGGACCCCGGTGCTGCGCGAGGGGCTTCATGTGGACCCGCTGACCATCATCTCCAAGACGGTGCTCGATGGCACCGGCCATGACTGCGAAATCGCCAAGACTGTGGCCCGCAAGAACGGCGTGAAGCTGAACACGCCCACGGGCGGTGTGGTGGGTGAAATGAGCATGGATGCCGCAGAGGGCGAGCGCTCCACCACCGACAACACCAAGGAAATCTACCCCGGTCTCTTTGTCTCCGGCATGGCAGCCAATGGCGTGAGCGGCAGCTTCCGCATGGGCCCGATTTTCGGCGGCATGCTCATGAGCGGCAAGAAGGCCGCCGAACTCATGGGTGCCGCGATTTCCGCGCAGTAACAAGCCAATGCGGCGGGTGCATTTAGCGCACGCCTCGGCTATTTGTGAGGGCGAAGCAAGCCCACATCGTGGGCGATAGATGGAAGGCAGGGGTAAGCCCGCAACGCGGGCGCAGCCCCTGCTGAATCCATAGATACAAATGGAGCCTGTGAAACGGGTGACAGAAGGTATGCTGCACATAAAAGCGCAGCGAGGTCCCTATTGCTAATCAGAAATGATTGTGCTAGTATGATAAAGTAAAACTTATGGGGAACTCTTTTACAAATGTCTATGTGCACCTTATCTTTCATACGAAAAGCCGTGGCTGTATGATGAGAGAGGAGGATTTGTCGCGTGTTTTTCACTATATCGGAGGTGTGATACGCAATATGTCCGGGCGGGCATTTATTGTCGGAGGCTGACCAGATCATATTCATGTGTTAACCACGTTGCCAGTCAGTATTTCACTGGCAGATTTTGTTCGTGATATAAAGTCAAATACTACAAAGTGGATAAAAACAACTGACTTATACTATAAAGATTTTGCATGGCAGGAAGGGTATGGAGCTTTTTCGGTGAGTGAGTCAAATAAAGATGCTGTTGTGCAATACATCGAAAATCAGAAGGGGCATCATCAGACTCATACTGCTCAGGTTGAATTCTGCAGTTTTTTGAAGAAACACGGATATAGTGTAGAGGATATCCGGTGGTGGAGCGGACGCGGCGTAAGTGAGTAAACCTCATCATTATAATCCACCCTTCTGTCACCCGTTTCACGGGCTCCATTTATATTTGTGTGATTAGCAGGGGCTGCGCCCGCCGTTGCGGGCTTACCCCTGCCTTCTATCTATCGCCCACTTCGTGGGCTTCTGTTTCTAAAATGCAAAACCCGCGCCGGGTGTTTCACCGGCGCGGGTTTTTAAAATGTATTGTGTGGGGAAATCAGGCCTCGGCGGCTTCCTCAGCGGGAGCAACAACCTCACCCTTCACCACGAGAACCACCTTCACAGTGGCGGTCACTTGGGCGTGCAGCTTGGCAGCCACCTCGTAGGTGCCGGACTTCTTGAGCGGCTTCTCCAGCTCAATGGCGTGGCGGTCGATTTCGATGCCCTGAGCGGCCAGACCCTCAGCAATCTGCTGGTTGGTGATGGCGCCGAACACCTTGCCATTCTCGCCGGCCTCGAGGGTCAGGTTGACCGTGACGGCAGCAATCTTGGCAGCGATCTCCTGGAAGTTGGCCAGCTCGGCGGCCTCGCGCTCAGCGCGTTTCTTCTGGAGCATGTTGATGAAACGCTGGTTGGCGGGAGTAGCCTCGAACGCAAGGCCCTGAGGAATCAGGTAGTTGCGGCCGTAACCAGCCTTCACGGTAACGAGGTCGGCTTCACAGCCCAGACCATCGATCTTCGTAGCGAGAATAACATTCATGTTTGCCATAACTCAGTAATATTGGGTTTGGTGAGCCGCAAAGATGCACCATTTCGCCTTGAAAGTCAAGCCGAAAATGAATTTATTTACCGCTGTGCCACATGTGTGCCAAAGATTTCACAATTGTCTGCATTATCAACACTGTTCTGGAGCTAGCCTGACTTCAAAACTTCGTCCTTCGTACTTTGTACCATGTACTTCCGCATGGCTGGCTTTCACCTTGACAAATGGGGGTGGAAGGCGCATAGTAGCGAGGCCTGCGGGCTACATGAGATATGAGTGATGCAAAAGTAACGCCTGAGCTGATTCGCGCAGCGCTGACCACGGTGAAATACCCGGGTTTCAGCCGCGATATCGTGTCGTTTGGTCTGGTGAAGAATATCGAGGTTTCTGCCGAGGGTGCCGTGCGTATAGAGCTGCGCATCGAGAGCAAGAACGAGGACGTGCCGCGCTTTGTGTACCAGAGCGTGATGACCGAGGTGAAGGAGATGCCCGGCGTGAAGAGCATCGACGTGGATATCGAATACCGCAACCCTGACCTGGAGAAACAGGCCCGCATGCAGGATGACCCCGCCAAGTGGAAGACCCCGCTGCCGGGCGTGAAGCATATTATCGGTATTTCCTCCGGCAAGGGGGGCGTGGGCAAGAGCACGGTGTCTGCCAACCTGGCGGTGGCGCTGAGCCGCCTGGGTTATCGCACCGGTCTGCTGGATCTGGATATTTACGGCCCTTCCATGGCGCTGATGTTCGGCACGAAGGAGCTGCCGGATGCCGGTGAGGATGAGCGGTTCATTCCCGTGCAGGCGCATGGCGTGAAGCTGCTCTCCATGGGGCTTATGATGGATGAAGCCTCCCCCGTGGCGGTGCGTGGTCCGCTGGCTACCCGCTACACGCAGCAGTTCCTGAAGGAGACGGACTGGGGCGAGCTGGATTTCCTGATTCTGGATATGCCCCCCGGCACGGGCGATATTCAGCTCACTATCGTGCAGACGGTGCAGCTGGATGGTGTGGTGGTGGTTACCACGCCGCAGGAAATGGCCCTTATCGATGCCCGCAAGGCTATCGGCCTGTACCAGCGCACGGATGTGCCCATCCTTGGTATTGTGGAGAATATGAGCTATTTCATCTGCCCCACGGACGAAACGGTGCACTATATCTTCGGCCAGCACGGCGGTGACCGCGAGGCGGTGAAGCTCGGCGTGCCCATGCTGGGCAAGATTCCTCTGGATATGCGCACCCGCGAGGGTGGCGACCAGGGCCGCCCGGTGGCGCTGGAGGATACCGGCGCCAACCGTGTGGCCGCAGCGTTCGAGGGCGTGGCCCAGACGCTTGCCTGCGCCCTGGGTGAGTAAGTGATTTTACAGCAATGTATAAGGGGAGCTCCAGTAATGGCGCTCCCCTTATGCTTCCGGCTAATTTAGCTGCAATTAGCCGGAAATTAGCTGCTTCAGATTAGCTGCAGGGGTATAGATGAATTCGTTGCCCTGCTTGTGTACCAGGAGCATGCCGGCATCGGCCAGAGCTGCCAGATCGGTGCGAGCTGTCTGGCGTACAGTATTGAACTCGCGGCAATGGGCAGTGACGCTGGTGCGAATATCCGGGTTCTTCAGCATCTCGGCCAGCAAGGCCTTCTGTCGGTGGTTGAATTCCGGCCTGCCTTTGAGTCGGGAGTTGAGTTCAGTCTGCTCAGCGGAGCGGCGTTCCAGGTATTCCATGAGGCTGGTGATGGAATGATGGATGGTTGAAAGCTGGTCAGTCAGGAAGTAGTTCAGGTCATTATCATCCTCTTCGCTGTGAATAAAGGCGTTGTAATAGGATTTTGCATGCCGGTATATTTCCTGTGAGATGGAGATATACTCGAATAACCAGTATCCGGCTTTGAGCATGGCCCAGTAAAACAGGGCACGGGCGGTGCGCCCGTTACCATCGATGAAGGGATGGTCGTAGGCCAGCCAGAAATGAAGCATGATTGCCCGCAGAACCGGGTGTATATATTCGCCGTCCTCGTTATTGGCAAAGGCGCACAGAGCATCCAGCCGCTCAGGCAGCGTGTCTGCAGACGGGGGAATGTGAATGATTTCGCCCGATGCACTGGCCTCGATTCGCACCTTGTCAGCGTCTGTTCTCAGCGCGCCGGATTTTTCGAGAGGGATGGTCCCCTCTGTCATGGTGCGGTGCAGGGAGAGGATGCGTTCCCGGGTCAGGGGAGCATCCTTCCAGCTCATGAGCAGCTGCATGGTGCGGTAGTTGTTGGTTACCATGCGCTCGTGCGTATTCAGCGGGCTTCTGTTGCTGCGCAGCAGTTCCTTAGCCTCTGCGCGTGTGACGGCTGCGCCCTCCAGCAGGCTCGACATGATAGCCTCATCCATGAGGGAGGTGAGCAGATAGCGGTTGCGGTCTGTCTCGCTCAGTAGGTTCTGATTGCTGGCATGCAGAATGCCGCCGCCCTGCATGTCAATCTGGTGCAACAGGGATTGCATCATGCGTGTGACGGTGTAGCTGAAGGCGACTCCCTTCCTGTCCTTGAGGGGCAGCGCCTGGCGCGCCTGCATGCGGTGCAGCTTGAGGCCTACCCACCAGCCTTCTGAGTCCAGCGGTTGCGGGGCGCGGCGATAGCGTAATTCTTCCCAGCTCAGGTAGCGATCTGTCCGGTTAGCTTCCGGACCAGATAATTGCAGCACCTGAACCAGGTCGATGCCTGGTCTTGGTATATATTGCTCTACCTTAGGTGCTTTGGGACGCGGTTTCATAGGCTTATTGTAGCATTTTGTCGCCGCTTGTCAATAAGATGCGGCTAATTTAGCTGCAATTAGCCGGAAATTAGCTGCTTTTAGCCGGGTGAATCAGCAGGGTGACTGGGTACAAAATAAGAGAGGTGACGGACTTTCGTCGGCCACCTCTCAGCTGTATCACCTTGAAAAAAACTTGTTGTATTCCTTACACGCGGATGGGCATGAGCACGTAGAGGAACTCATCGGCCACGCGCATGACGCCGGGGCTGGAAGTATCGATGAGGTCGATGCACACATCCTGGTCGCCTACGGACTTGAGCGGAGCCAGCACGTAGTCGGCGTTGAAGGAGATGGAAATTTCGCGGCCATTGTAGTCGATGGGTACTTCTTCGTTAGCCTCACCCATGTTGGCGCTGGACTGCACGGACATGACGCCGGGGGTGAAGCGGAAGCTCACGGTGTTGGTCTTCTCTGAAGAGAGCAGGGAGACGCGGCGCACGGCGCTCTGCAGCTCGGCAGCGGGAATGACCACGCGCTCGTTGTAGCGGCTGGGGATTACCTGGCGGTAGTTCGGGTAATTGCCGTCGATGAGCTTGGTGATGAGCAGGGTATCGCCGAAATCGAAGGAAGCCTGGTTGCTGGTGATGCGTACCATCACATCGCCGTTGTCGCCCAGCAGGCGGTGAGCCTCGGCCACAGCGCGGCTGGGGATGACGATGCACACACTCTGGGATTCCGGGAACTCCAGCTCGCTCTCGAACAGAGCCAGACGGCGGCCGTCTGTGGCCACGAGGGTGAGCTTGCCGTCCTGGAAGCAGGTGTAGATACCATTCAGCACGTAGCGGGTGCCATCATTGGAAATGGCGAACTCAGTGAAGGCGAAACCCTTGTTCAGCACGCCCTGCTGCACCTTGAATTCGCGGGCTTCCTTGAATACGGGCAGACCGGGGAATTCGTTGGCGGGCAGACCGTTCAGCTTGAACTGGGCGCGGTTGCAGCAAATGGTGGCTACCGTGCCGTTTACCTCGATGCTGACTTCGCCGTCGCGCAGCTCGCGGATGATGCTCTGCAGTTTCTTGGCGGGCAGAGTGATGGAACCGGCCTTCTCCACGATGCAGGGCACCTTGGTGAGAATGGTCAGCTCCATGCTGGTGGTGGTGAGCTTCAGCTCGCCGTCAGATGCATCCAGCAGCACGTTGGAGAGAATGGGCATGCTGGGACGGGTGGATACCACGCCGGCCACCTTGTTAATGCCATCGAGCAGAACTTGTTTTGCGAGTGCGAATTTCATCGGGAACCTCCTTTGTTGAGCATATTTTACCTATTCTTGCAGCACCTGGCAAGCACAAATTCGTAAATTCGCAAGATTTTCTATAACTTTTTTTGCAGTGGTACCACATATTGTGGTAGCATGGAATTCGGAAGCTTATTTTCCGATGCGTCGGGCGCTCTTCCTGCTTGACAAATCAGGGCGGTGGCGGGTATGATGCCGGTATGAAACCCGTATTAGTGCTGATGGCTCCTGGCTATGAGGAGATTGAGCTGATTGCGCCCATTGATATTCTGCGGCGTCTGGAGATACCGGTGGTGACAGCCGGTGTAAAGGGCCGCAGCGTGGAGGGAGCCCACGGTATCACCACTATGGCGGATATGCTGATGGTGGATGTGAACCCGGAGGATTACAGCGGTATCATTCTGCCCGGTGGCCCGGCATCCTGGCTGCTGCGTGATACGCCCGGTGTGCTGGGGCTGGTGCGGGCCATGCGCAAAGAGGATAAGCTGGTGGCGGCTATCTGCGCAGCACCCATTGCGCTGGAGGCTGCAGGTGTGCTGGAAGGCTGCCGTGTGACCTGTTATCCCGGTGTGGAGGGCGATTTGAAGTCTGCCGCCGAGGTTCTGGCCGAGCCCGCCGTGACGGATGGTATGCTGGTGACTGGCCGTGGCCCCGGTGCTGCGCTGGAGTTCGGCTTTGCGCTGGGTGCAGTGCTTGGCAAGGCTAAGCAGGTGGCTGAGTTGAGAGTGGCTATGTGTGTCTGAGTCCGAGCCCGTAAGGGCGAGGATATCGTCCCCGCAGGGGATATCGTCCGGCTCTGCCGGATTTCGTCCCGGTTCCGCAGGAACCGGGATTTCGTTTACCTATGGATGCCTGCTTCAGAATCCGGAAAAGTATGGAAAACAACTTGCCGCAGTACATAAATTATGTTACTTTGTATACAATATGAAGCCGCACCCTCTTGCTGAACAGAGTCTTGATTTTGCAGTAGAAATTGTCCGACTCTGTGACAACATTGACCGCCATGCCGTGCTTAAGAACCAACTTATGCGCTCAGCAACCAGTATTGGTGCAAACATACACGAAGGCGTATATGCGGCAAGCGGAGCAGATTTTATTGCAAAATACCAGATTTCGCTTAAGGAATGCCATGAAACAGAATACTGGTTGCAGGTTCTTCTTCGGGCAGATATTGCACCAAAGGAAACTATTTTACCCCTCTTGCATCGTTGTGGAAATATCAGACGCATGCTGATTGCATCCCTGAATACAGCGAAGAAGTGATTATCTTCCCAATTCCTGGTTCGTTCCTGCATGAAAGAATATTCAGGTAAACGAAATCGCGGTTCCTGTGGAACCGGGACGAAATCCGGCAGGGCCGGACGATATCTTGCCGTTGGCAAGACGATATCCTCGCCCTGGCGGGCTCGGACTTAGATAATCTTACCCTCCTTATCATCAAAACACCCCAATACAATCCGGATCATATCAATCACCTGCCAGATGATGAAACCACCGCAGGTCAGGAACTGAATGACACCGGTGATGACCTTGCCGGCATAGATGCGGTGTACACCGCCCATGCAGCCGAAAATCAGCAGGCTGAGGAGGAAGGTGATGAAGCGGGAACGGGGGGATTTGTTGTCGCAGTGTTGGCAGCAGCAGCTCATAATAGTGATTGTTGGGTTTTGTGGTTAAAGAAGTTCTTTGGCGCGGGCCTCGAGGGCCTCGTGGGTGTTGTCCAGTAATTCATCCTGCACTTCGGCGAGCAGGGTCTTGAGGATGTCTCCCATGGCAGGGCCGGGTTTCACGCCCATGGTCATGAGATCGCGGCCATTCAGCGCTAAATCAGCCACACTGAAGGCGGGTGGTTCGTCCAGCACATCCTCCAGCAGCAGGCGGGCATCGCGCAGCGTGGCCTGCTTCTGCGGGCGCTCGTGGGTGGATTGAGCGGCCATGTCGGCTTGCTTCATCTCCAGCAGTAGCTGAAGGATTTCCAGCCCCATGCGGCCAATCAGGCGGCGCATGCCGGGTGCTGTGGTGGGCAGCATGGAATCGTGCTCGCGCACCAGGGTGACCACCGTCTGCAGGGTGGCGGTGTCACTTTTCAGGTGCAGCAGAATATCGCGTGCCATCTCGGCGCCCCTGGTGCCGTGGTCATAGAAATGCCCCTTGCCGTCCTCCCCCTGGGTGAAGGTGGCGGGCTTGGCGATATCGTGCAGCAGCAGAGCCAGGCGCAGCACCTCGTTGGCCGGGGCGGCCTGCACCGCGTGGGCGATGTGGGTCCACACATCGTGGCAGTGGTGCGGGTTGCGCTGGTCGAATCCCACGGAGGGGGCCAGCTCGGGGATGATGATGGTGAAGACATCCGGGAAGGCCTGCATCATGCCCAGCACACCCTCGCCCATCAGGATTCCTTTCAGCTCGGTGAAGATGCGCTCCACGCTCACATTCTCCAGCAGGTGGCGGTTGCGGTGGATGGAGAAGGCAGTTTCGGTCTCGATGCCGAAGTTGTAACGCGCGGCAAAGCGCAGGGCACGCAGAATACGCAGGCCGTCCTCATTGAAGCGGGCATCCGGTTCGCCCACGCAGCGGATGACGCCGGTCTGCAGGTCTCGCTGGCCGTCGAAGGCATCCACCAGGCCGCGGGTGGGGTTGTAGGCCATGGCGTTGATGGTGAAATCGCGGCGTGCCAGGTCCTCCTCCACCCGGCTTACGAAATTCACGCTGTCCGGGTGGCGGTTGTCGGTGTAGTTGCCGTCGATGCGGAAGGTGGTCACCTCCACCGGCTCGTGGCTTACCATCACAGTGACGGTGCCGTGCTGCAGGCCGGTCTTGATGACATGGAAGCGCTTGAAAACGCGCAGCACCTCCTCCGGCAGGGCATTGGTGCACACGTCCCAGTCCTTCGGGCTGCGCCCCAGCAGCGAATCGCGCACGCAACCGCCCACTACATAGGCCTCATAGCCGTAGCGTTCCAATCGCTCTACCACTGTGAGCGCGTGTTCGGGTATCTGAATCATCGGGCGTGGGCGGTATTGTACTGGTGCTCTGCCTGTTTGTCAATAGTATTCGCTTAGAATACAAACTGAACCAGAAGCATATAGCACACGGTGCCGCTGATGACGCTCAGCAGGGTGTTGCGCTTCCAGAGATGGAGGATACCCGTCAACAGGCTTGCGATGATGGCGGGCATATAACCGCCCATGCCGGTGAAGTGTACATCTTTCATGCAGTAGACCACCAGCATGGCAATAACGGCGCTGGGCAGCAGGCGCCCCAGTTTCTCGACCAGCGGCGGGGTGGAGGCCTTGCCCTTGAAGATGAGGAAGGGCAGGAAGCGCAGCAGGGCCGTGATAATCGCCATGACGGCAATGGCGCAGAAGGTGTGAGCGTTAACCATGGCTTACCTCCTCTTCTTTATGCAGGCAGAGTATCAGCAACAGCACACACATGGCGGGAATCATGAAATTTTCCTTGCCGAACAGTATCAGGCATAGCGCCGTCACCGCCGCGCCCATGAGAGCCGGGAAATGCTTCTTCATGCTCTGCCACTGTTCGATGAAGATGGTGATGAAGAGTGCCGTGAGCACAAAATCAATGCCCTGACTGTTGAATGACACCAGGGAACCCGTTACCGCGCCCAGCGTGCAGCCGGTAATCCAGTAGCAGTGGTCAAAAAAGCAGATGCAGAAGTAGTAGGTCTTCTTCTCCGCCGCCGGAATCTCCGGGTTATCGCGGCACAGCAGGGAGTAGGTCTCATCGGTGAGCGCAAATATCAGGTAGGGTGTGCGTTTCCCGGTGCCCTTGAACTTATCCAGCAGGGAAATGCCGTAGAACAGGTGCCGCGCATTCACCAGAAAGGTGGTCAGCCCCACGGTGAGCAGGGAGGCACCGCTGCTCAGCAGCCCCACCGCCACATACTGCATGGCTCCGGCGTACATGGTGATGCTCATCACTGGTGCCAGCCACACGGGGAACCCGCTGGCCTGCAGCAGAATTCCGAAACCAAAACCCAGCGCCAGATACCCTGTCAATACGGGTATAGTGTCGATGAATGCTTGTCTGGCGGCTCGGCTCATGGGCCGCCCAGTGTACGCCATTTGCCGCGAAAATCAAGCCTTTTCGCCCGGCAGAGCAGATAAAATCGGAGCAGAGGGACTTGAGTCCCTCACCGGTTATGTCTGCGGGGCTTTCGTCTACGCCCGGTGGGTTACGCTGGGACAGGAAAGCTTCATGCTCCGAAAATCTGCATCCGGCCAAATTGTCACTTGCTGTACCATGACGGTCCCAATCAGCCCCAGGTGCAGAGGTTTTCCAGTTCCTTGCAGCCGTAGAACGGTTCGGGTAGTTTGCGCAGCTCCTCAATCCGCTTTTCTATCATAGACTGGATTTCATCGAGCCGCCGCAGTTCAGGGCTTTCGGGTTGCTCAAAGAGCACTGGTGTAAGGAGATTTTGCAGTCGTATGCGGCGGGTACTAAGCGCAGACAGGGATTCTGCAGCGGTGCGGGCAGAGGAGGCATCGCTCGCCTTGCTCAGATTTTCCAGAGCCTGGGTGGAGATTTG
>JAZOTV010000010.1:0-6387 GCA_045657815.1 Akkermansia sp. | reverse complement strand
TTGGCCTCCGACTTGTAGGCTGGTATGATGATTGCAACAGACTTTTCCGGCATAGGCAATTTTCTTACGGTCGATTCTACCTTAAAAACGCAGTTTTGCAACAAAATTCAATCTGGCGTACACAATAGCCATCGGCGTGGGCTTGCCACGCGCGCGAGTGTGTGGTATAGTGTGCGCATGCCGAGGATTGCACTGATTCAACAAGAAGCCGTAGCCGACCCTGCCGAAAACAAGAAACTGCAGATGCAGTCCATCCGCGAAGCCGCAGCCGGCGGTGCCCAGATTGTGTGCACCCAGGAAATGTGCACCACCCTCTATTTCTGCCGCACCCAGGATTGCGAACTATTCAACACGGCCGACCCTGTTCCCGGCGAGTGGACGGATGAACTCTGCGCGCTTGCTAAGGAACTGGGCATCGTCATCGTGGCGGCCGGGTTCGAGAAACGCGCCACCGGGCTTTACCACAACACCGCCTGGGTCATCGATGCCGATGGTACCTTCCTCGGCATGTACCGCAAGATGCACATTCCGCAGGACCCCGGCTTCGAGGAAAAGTTCTACTTCACCCCCGGTGACCTGGGTTACAAGTGCTTTGAGACCCGTTTCGGACGCATTGGCGTGCTCATCTGCTGGGACCAGTGGTACCCGGAAGCAGCCCGTCTCACCGCCATGGAAGGCGCCGAAATCCTTTTCTACCCCACCGCCATCGGGTGGATTCCCGGAGAGGAAGAGCTCTACACCGCCCAGCACTGCGCCTGGGAAACCGTGCAGAGGGGACACGGCGTGGCCAATGGCTGCTATGTATGCGCCGTAAACCGCTGCGGGGTAGAGGGAGAAACCACCTTCTGGGGGCAGAGCTTCGTGGCCGACTACTGCGGCCAGATTGTGGCCAAGGCCCCGGTGGAGAACCGCACCATCCTTTATGCCGATGTAGATTTGGCCGCGCTGGAGGCACACCGCCGCATCTGGCCCTTCTTCCGCGACCGCCGCATCGATTCCTACAGCGGCATCACCCGCCGCTGGGGTAAATAAACCATGAGCACCGACGCACAGGAACCGGCGGCATCCCCCATCAGCGTGATTATCGTGGGCATGGGCGGGCGGGCCTCCATCTACTCCGCCGTGGCGCTCACGAATCCGGAGATACTGAATGTGGTAGGCGTGGTGGATGTCAACCCGGAGCGCACCAGGCAGGCGCAGCTCATGTTCGACCTGCCGGATGACCGCTGCTTCACCACCGTGGAGGAACTGGTGGCCGTGCCGAAGTTTGCCGATGCTGCCATCAACTGCACCATGGACCGCCTGCATGTGGAGACCTCCCTGCCCCTGCTGCGCCATGGCTATGACCTGCTGCTCGAAAAGCCTTATGCGCTGAACGATGAAGAAGGCCGGCTCATCATCGACTGCGCCCGCGAAACCGGGCGCAAGGTCATGGTGTGCCATGTGCTGCGCTACACTCCCTTTTACCGCTCGCTCCGCCGCGTGATTGCCCTGGGCACCATCGGCGATGTCATCAACATCCACATGGTGAACCAGGTGGGCTACCAGCACGAGTCCGTTTCCTTCGTGCGCGGCAAATATGCCCGCGAGGAAATCTGCGGCTCAGGCATGCTGCTGTCCAAATGCAGCCATGACCTCGATATCATGTCCTGGCTCATGGGCGATAACATTCCCGTCACCATCTCCAGCGTGGGCAGCGTGCTGCAGTTCAAGGAGGAAAAAGCCCCGGAGGGCGCCGGTACCCACTGCCTGAACAACTGCCCGCTGGAGCGCGAATGCATCTACTCCGCCCGCCGCCTGTACATTGAGAACCCCATGCGCTGGGCCAATAATGTGTGGCACGATACGCACAGCAACCCGGAAACCGATGCAGAGAAGGAGGAAATCCTGCGCCAGCCGGATAATCCCTTCAGCCGCTGTGTCTACCGCTGCAACATCAACATCGTGGACCACCAGTCTGTACTCATCCACTTCCGCGATGGCGCCACCGGCACCTTCTCCATGAATGGTGGTGCCACCATGCCCCGCCGCATCATCCACGTGACCGGCACGCGCGGCGAGATTCACGGCGACTTTGAGCGCGAGCGCTTCCATGTGCGACTGATAGCCCCCGAAGCCCCCGGTGGCTACACCGAGCGCACACTGGATATATCCGACTTCCAGCAGGGCGATGCTCACGGCGGCGGCGACCGCAGCATCGTGCTCGATTTCATTGCCCTGCTGCGAGGCGATCGCACCTCCCCCGGCTGCCCCACCCTGGAGGACAGCATCGTGGGCCACCGCATGGTGTTCCTGGCAGAGAAATCGAGGCTGGCCGGAGGCGCCGTGCAACACTTCTGATTCATGAGTGACCAGCCCACACGCTTCCGCTACCCGGATCTGCCTATCTCCCGCCATCGCGAGGAGATTGCCGCTGCTCTGCGCAAGCACCAGGTCATTGTAGTGGTGGGCGAAACCGGCTCCGGCAAAACCACCCAGCTGCCCAAAATTGCGCTGGAGGTAGCCGGCAGGCGCCGCGGCAAGCTGGGCTGTACCCAGCCCCGCCGACTGGCCGCCGTGGCGGTGGCCCGCCGCATTGCAGAGGAAGTGGGCTGCGAGCTGGGCGGCTTTGTAGGTTACCAGGTGCGATTCGACGACCGCACCGGGGCCGATACAAAGCTCAAGCTCATGACGGATGGTATCCTGCTGGCCGAAACACAGGATGACCGAGACCTGCGGCAGTACCACACCATCATACTGGACGAAGCGCATGAGCGCAGCCTGAACATTGACTTCCTGCTGGGCTACATGAAGCTGCTGCTGGCCCGCCGGCCGGAGCTCAAGCTCATCATCTCCTCCGCCACCATGGATGCCGGCGCCTTCTCCGACTTCTTCGGCGGTGCACCGGTCATCAATGTGGAAGGGCGCACCTACCACGTGGATATGCACTACATACCCCCGCGCCACAGCGAGGAGGAACTGCCCGACCACGTGTGCCGCGCTGTGCAGTGGCTTTCCGAGTATGATGCGAAGGGTGATGCCCTCATCTTCCTGCCCGGTGAGCGGGAAATCCGCGACTGCGCCGCCGAGCTGGAGCGTCTGGGGCTGCCGCACACCGATATTCTGCCCCTCTTTGCCCGCCTGGGCCTGGCTGAGCAGCAGCGCATCTTCCACCCGGCCAAAGGCCGTCGCCGCATTGTGCTGGCCACCAACGTGGCCGAAACATCGCTCACCATCCCGGGCATCATCTATGTCATCGATAGTGGTCTGGCCCGCATTTCCCGCTACCTGCCCGGGCGCCAGATTCAGCGCCTGCAGGTGGAGCCCATTTCCCAGGCCAGCGCCCGCCAGCGCGCCGGCCGATGCGGGCGCGTGACGGAGGGCGTGTGCATCCGCCTGTATTCGGAGACCGATTTTGAGAACCGCGATGCCTTCACCGACCCGGAAATCAAGCGCAGCGCCCTGGCCGGCGTCATGCTGCGCATGGCGGATTTGAAACTGCCGCCGCTGGGCGAGCTCCCGCTGCCGGACCCGCCCAGTCCCCGGCTGGTGAACGAGGGTTACAAGACCCTGCGCGAAATCGGCGCCATCGACCGCCAGAAACACCTCACGCCCACCGGCCGCAGCCTGGCACGGCTGCCGCTGGATCCGCGTCTGGGGCGCATGCTGCTGGAGGCCGAGCAAGAAAAGGCCCTGGCCGAGGTGCTGGTCATCGTGGCCGGTCTCAGCATCATGGATCCGCGCGAGCGCCCCGCTGAATTCGCCACCCAGGCCGACCAGGCACACGCCCAGTGGAAGAATGAGGACAGCGATTTCCTCTCCATGCTCACCCTCTGGCGAGCCACGCTCGAATTCAAGGAGCGCAACAACCTGCGCCGAAACCAGCTGCGCAAGTGGTGCACCAGGAACTTCGTGAACTTCCTCCGCGTAGTCGAGTGGCACAACCTGGTGCAGGACCTGGGCTCTGCCCTGCAGGATACCATGCGCTGGCGCATCCCCGCCCTGCCGGAAGTGGCAAAACAGGCCACATCTGACATGATTCACCGCGCCCTGCTGGCCGGTGCGCCGCTGCAAATCGGCTTCTGGCGGCCGGAGGACAAAGTATACCGCGGTGCCGGCGGACGCGATTTTGCCATTTTCCCCGGTTCCGGGCTCTTCAAACGCAAAAAACGCGCCGAATGGCTCATGGGTGCCGAGCTGGTAGAAACCACGCGCCTCTACATGCGGCGCGCCGCCGTGCTGGAGCCCGAGTGGGTGGAGCAGATTGCCCCGCAGCTCTGCGCCCACCATGCCTACGATGCCACCTGGGACAAAGCCAGTGGCCAGGTGCATGCCAAAGAACGCGTCACCTGCGGAGGGCTCACCATCATCGATGGACGCCGCGTGAGCTACGCTCGCTACAACCCCGCCGCCGCCCGTGAAATCATGATTCGCGATGGCATCATGGCGCAGGACATGAAAGACCGCGCCCCCTTCCTCCGGCATCTGGAACAGATGCGCGAGAAAGTGCGGCTGGTGGAATCCAAGCTCCGCCGCCGCGACCTCATCTGGTGCAGCGAGGGCGTGTTCCGCTTCTTCGATTCAGTGATACCCGCCGAAATCTGCTCCGAAAAGGCGCTGCGCCGCTGGCGGGATAAGATGGAGCCCCGCAACCCGAAGATTCTCTGCGTGCCTTATGAGGATTGCGTGTACCCCGGCGAGGACGAGGTGCGGGCAGACCTCTACCCGGATATCATCGAGCTTGCCGGGCAGAAATACGATATTTATTATAACCATGCCCCCGGCGAGGCCGATGACGGCGTGACTATCGGCGTACATATCGACCAGCTGGCCGATTTCCCGGACTGGTTGCCGGAGTGGGGCGTGCCAGCGCACCTGGCAGACCGCGCCGAAATCCTGCTGCGCACCCTGCCCAAAGATGTACGCATGTTCCTCATGCCCATAAGCTCTGCGGCCGATGACTTTGCGGAGGACTGGTTCGACCGCGAGCCGGACCGCCCGCTGGCTCAGGCTCTGGCAGAGTTCGCCATGCGCCGCAGCAACAAGTTCTGCAACGCCTCCCAGGTGGACATGGGCAAACTCCCGCCGGAATTCATCACCAAAATCTGGGTGTGCGATGATAAAGAGAATGAACTGGCGCTGGGTACGCATGCCGATGTGCTGCGCGAGAAGCTGGCGCAGTATCAGGAAAAACGCTTCGCAAAAAAGGCAGCGCGTTCTTTCTCCTCCACCCCCATGACCCGCTGGGACTGCGGCGATTTACCCGCCACGGTGGAAGTGGGTAACGGCACCGGCTATCCCGCCCTGCGCGAGGATGGAGACCTGGTGAAGCTGCATGTTTTCCCCACGGCGGAGGAAGCCGCCCTGCACCATCGCCGCGCAGTGCGCCGCCTGGCGCTCATCAAGCATGGCGATTTTCTGAACAGCATCCGCAAGAAGCTCCCCATCAAGAGCATGGAAGCGCGCCTGGCGCTCACCACCGTGGGCTGCCAGCCGAAGAACAATCTGCACGATACGGTGTATGCCGCCATGGATGCAGCCCTGGCAGCCCCGCTGCCCCGCACGGCTGCGGAATTCGATGCCGCCTGCCTTCGCATGCGAGAATCGGTGTATGACCGCATCGCCGGGCCGCTCAGCAAGCTCTGGGAACAACTGGCCACCACCGATGCCGCCGTGCGCCAGTATTGTCTGGTAGCCGGGCGTGACCGCTTCGGCGCCCAGATTGCCGAGGACGTGCAGCGCGAGTGGCAGTGGCTCACCCGCCCCTGGTTCCTTTCCTCTGCCGAGCCGGCCCAGCTGGTGGATTACTCACGCTTCCTCCGCGGACTGCAGGAGCGCATCAAGCGCATTGCCCAGCAACCCGCCGCCAGGGAGCTGGAGCGCATCGCTACCCTCAACGCCGCCGTTGCCCCGCGTTTCTTCGCTGAATACGAGCGCCACGCCGATTCTCCCGCCTGGCTGACCTATGGCTTCATGGTGGCCGAGTTCCGGCTCTCCCTCTTTGCCCCTGCCCTGGCCGCCAAAGGCCGCGCCTCCGCCAAGAAACTGGAGGCTTCTGCTGCAGCTCTGTAAATAATGGGACCATCCCACCTGGTGCGGGCTGCCAGGTATCCTCCTCCCTCTGAACTGAGGGGAATTCCGGACCTCCGCAGAAAACAAAATGCCCGGCACTGCATTCCTGCAGCACCGGGCATGAAGTTCTTCAGCTGACGAAAGGCTGATTATTCATCAGCGCCCACGGAGAGCGTATCATCTGCCAAGGGCATCTCCTCGTCATCAAAGTAGGTGGCGCGGGGAATCGGAGTTGCACCCTCTGCCGGCTCTACAACGATGTTGCGGTACTGGGAGAAACCGGTACCAGCCGGGATGAGGTGACCCAGAATCACGTTCTCCTTGAAGCCTTCCAGC
>JAZOTV010000009.1:0-3713 GCA_045657815.1 Akkermansia sp. | reverse complement strand
GTCCGCAAGTGCATAATCCCCGGCATTCTTGTGATGTGTCAAACGTACTCAGTTTCCAGCGCCTGATTTGCATGCATCTTTACGCGTTGGCTTCATTCAGCAGCGGCGGCAAATCCGAGATTGCCGAGCAGTTTGCGGCCGGCACGACCGCGGATTTTTGAGCCCACGTAGTGGGCGAAAGATAGTAGGCCGGGGTAAGAGCGCGTCAGCGCTCGCAGCCCCGGCTGGCACAAAAAAAATAATCAGAGCCCACGGAGTGGGTGACAGCGCGGTGGCTTAACGCATTGCCTTTGGCTCGCCAATTTGCCGATTTGGCGAGGAGTGCCGTATTTTACCGACGCATAATTGATTACGTGGGCCAGCAGCCTCGAAAAAAACAGGTGACCCATTGCCGGGTCACCTGCAGAAAAGCACTTATCAGGCGGACTTCTTCTTTTTCTTCTTCTTTCCTTTGCCCTTCCTGGATTTCTTGCTCTTTTTCTCACCGGCTTCGTCGTCCTCTGCAGCGGCTTCTTCGCTCACCTCCTTGCCGGTCACGATGGTTTCAATCGGGATGCGGATGAAGCCGATACCACGGGCACCATTCTTGCCATTGGTGTGGCATGTTTCGTAGATGATACCCACGTGGTCAGGGTCGGTCATGGCGATGCAGGAATAGCCCATGCAGCGGCGCTTATCGTACATGATGCCCTCGTTCCAGGTCTTGCCGTCATCGCGGGAGGCGCGCACAATCATGAGGGCGCGGGGATACACCTGCGGGTTGGAGAACAGCATGATGCGGCCATACTTCTTGGTCTGCAGCGTCACCAGTGAAGCCTGGCAGGGCTGGGGATAAGGCTCTTTCAGACCGCCGAGGTTGGTTTCATGGGGCTCCCAGGTTTCGCCGAGGTCCTTTGTCACATAAATCACGCGGCTGCCGCCACCGGCTTCGTTGCGGCAGTTGAGCATGAGCGAGCCATCCTTGGGCTCCACCACCTGGCATTCGGAGGTAGCGTGCGGCAGGCCCGTGCCCATCTTCCAGGATTTGCCGTTGTCCTTGGAGTAGCAGATGGTGCTGCGGCAGCGGGGATTAGCGCCGTTCTGCCAGATCTGGGCGGGGAACACAATCACGCCCTTCTTCGTGCAGATACCATTGCCGGGGCCGGCGAGAATGCAGGTCCACTCGTCCTTCTTCACCTGCTCGGTCACGTTCACATACTCCTTGCACCAGGTCTTGCCATCGTTATCGGAATACACCATGCCCCACTGGCCGGTCTGGTTCTTGTCGAAACCTGTCTTGGAAACATTCAGCGAAGCACCGCCGCCGAAGTGGCAGACCAGCGCCTGAATCCAGATGCGGCCCTTCTTATCCTGCAGAATGCAGGGGTCGCCGCAGCCATTCGTGCCGCCGGGGCCGGCATCCATGCTCACCGTGGGCGTGGTCCAGGTCTGGCCGCCATCGGTAGAGCGCGCGGTGGCCACGTCGATATCGGCGCAGAGGTCGCCTTCGTGACCATAGCGGGCATCGAAGGAACCGATGAGCGTGCCCTTCTTCGTCTGAATGATACCGGGAATGCGGAAGGCTGTGCAGGCGCGAGGCTCTGCGCCATCCGGCTGGTTATCCACCGTTTCACCGGGCATGGCCAGCATGGTGCCGATTCGCTGGGTCACGGGGCCTTCCGTCTTGGGCGTATATTTCTTGCCGTCCACCTCAACCTTGAAATTATCGAACGAAACCGTGCCACCCACCAGAGCCTTGGGGGACGGCTCCACGTCGAGCCAGAGGTAGTTATCGCCACCCTCCAGCTCCTTGTTGGCGGTGATGGTCACCTTGCCATCCTTGCCTACCTTGGCAGAACCGAACTCGGTGCTGCCGTTGAAGTTCATGCCGTTGGCATCGCCGCTGCGGAGCACAATATTGCTGATATAGGCAGGGTTTGTCACCGTGAAGGAAATCTTGTTGAACTTCTTGGCTTTATCTGCCCCGGCTGTCTGCACAAAAATGGAAGCCACGGGGTTATACACAGCACGCTTCATGATGGGATACGGACCAGGGTTGACCACCTCCACCCCCTGCACCTTCATTTCACCCACCAGCAGCACCAGGTCATCCACCAGCAGGCCGGCTCCATCGGAAGTGGTAGCCACCCACTGCATACCCGTAGCACCGGCTGGCAACGTGCCTTCCACCTTGGTATCGAGGCTTCCCATCCCCACCTTATCGAGACTGATGACCTCCTTTGTGCCGGCGGCGGTGATGGCGTTCACCTTCACCTGGAACGGCGCGCGACCCGACCAGCGCTCGGCCCAGAAGGAAAAGCGGGTTTCCTTTTCCAGTTTCTCGGCAAAGGTGATGGACACCGTGCGGTCTGCACCGCCGAGAATACGCAGACTCTTCTCGCCCGAGCGGGCCTTGCCATGAATTTCGGCATGGCCGGCATCGGCGCTCAACTGGCCATACTCCACCGCACCCGAGGTGAGCGGCCCCTTGTCGAGCTTCTCAAAACTTTCTGTGCCACTTGCCAACCCACAGAGCAGCAGGGCAGATACGAATTGCTTGAACATGGGTGCATGTTAACACATATCGCACATGCATTCAAGAAACAAATCAGGCGGCCCCCAGCATCGAAACAGCCTGAAAAAAACACCTGAGATTCTCTCAGGTGTTTTTCCTTTTTTTTCGCGCTGCCGACAGGCAGTGCTCTAACTATTCATTCTACATTCTGAGCTCTGCATTCAACCAGCAGAATCACTTCTTCCTGCTCTTCTTTTTCTTACCGCCTTTCTTACCCTTGCCGGGCTTTTTGTCACCGGTGGAAGCAGCCTTTACCTCAACCTCCTGCCCTGTCATGACGGTTTCGAGAGGCAGACGGATGAAACCGATGCCGCGGTAGTTGGTATCACCATTGGTGTGGCAGGTTTCGTAGATGATACCCACGTGGTCGGGGTCGGTCATGGCGATGCAGGAGTAACCCATGCAGCCGCGCACATCGTACAGCACACCCTCGTTCCAGGTCACGCCGCCGTCCTGCGAAGCGCGGATGCTCATATTGCTGCGGCCATGAATCCAAGGGTTCGAGAAGAGGAGCACACGGCCATACTTCTTTGTATCCACAGATACCAAGGAAGCCTGGCAGGTGGGGTCATTGAGCGTCTTGCTGTTCGATTCATGGGGCTGCCAGGTTTCACCCATATCATTGGTGACGTAGACGATACGCTTGCCACCGTAGGCTTCATTGCGGCAGTTGAGCATGAGGGAACCGTCCACCAGCTCCACCACCTGACATTCGGAAGTCTTGGCAGGCACGCCGTTGCCCATCTTCCATGTCTTACCTCCATCCTTGGAGTAGCAGATGGTACTCCTGCAATTGGGATTGGCGTTGTGCTGCCAGATCTGGGCGGGGAACACGATGGCGCCCTTCTTCGTGCAGATACCGTTGCCGGGGCCGGCAAGAATGAGATGCCATTCGTCCTTCTTCACCTGCTCTGTCACGTTCACAATGGGGCTCCAGGTCTTGCCATCGTCATCGGAATACACCATTTCCCACTGGCCGGTCTTATCTACAGCCGTGCCTGTGCCGGAGGCATTGATAGCACGGGCGCCGGGGGCAAAGTGGCAGGCCAGAGCCTGCATCCAGATGCGGCCCTTCTTATCCTGCAGGATGCAGGGGTCGCCACAGCCATTGGACATGCCGGGACCGGAATCCATGTTCACCGTGGGCAGGGTCCAGGTC
>JAZOTV010000008.1:0-2410 GCA_045657815.1 Akkermansia sp. | reverse complement strand
GCTCGCTCAATCAGCTGGCGGCGCCGGCGATGAGCTGCAGTACCTTGGCGGTGACGCGCTGGCGGAGCTGGCGGCGGGGTATGCCCGGCAAGTCGGGTCGTAGCCATGTCGTTCTGTGCGCCAAGGGGTTGGCACAATAATTTGTCTTCCTAAGACCGCTTGGCCTCCGACTTGCTCGCTCAATCAGCTGGCGGCGCCGGCGATGAGCTGCAGTACCTTGGCGGTGACGCGCTGGCGGAGCTGGCGGCGGGGTATGCCCGGCAGGTAGATGGTTTCGGTGTGTACCGGGCGGGCGGCACCCCGGCGGGCCAGAGCAATGCAGACCGTGCCTACGGCGGGTTCTCCCTCTGCGGCGGTGGGGCCGGCGTTGCCGGAGACGGCCACGGCGATATCCGCGCCGCTCTGGCGCATGGCGGCGGTGGCCATGGCGGCTACTACGGGCTCGCTCACCACGCTGTGCTCTTCGATGAGCTCGGTGGGCACATTGAGCAGGCGTTCCTTGGCTTCGTTGCAGTAGGTCACCCAGCCGTAGCGGAATACCTGGGAAGCCCCGGGAACTTCCGTGATGGCGGTGGCAATCATGCCCCCCGTGCAGCTCTCTGCTGTGGTCACGGTGAGCCCGGCGCCACGCAGGTTTTCTACCGCAATAAAGGCCAGTAAATCAATTTCTGAGTTCATAGTAATCAGGCTTCGTCGGGAACTTGTACTGCCACGGTGGCAAAGGCGGCCATGCCTTCGCGGCGGCCGAGGGCGCCCAGCTTTTCGTTGGTGGTGGCTTTCACGCCCACGCGGCGGGGAGCCACGCCGAGAATGGGGGCCAGCGTTTCCTTCATCTGCTGCACAAAGGGCATAATCTTCGGTGCTTCGGCAATGAGGGCGCAGTCCACATTCACCACGCGGCCTCCCTGGGCCTGCAGCAGTTCAACGGCTTTTTCTACAATGCGGAGGGAGCAGATGTTCTTGCAGCTGTCATCGCCCGGGGGGAACCAGTAGCCGATATCCGGCTCGCCGATAGCGCCCAGAATGGCATCTGCCAGCGCGTGGCAGAGCACATCGGCATCGCTGTGACCGGCCAGCCCCCTGGTGGGGTGCACCTGCACACCGCCCAGCCAGAGCGGACGCTCTGTCTCAGAGAAGCGGTGAATATCGTATCCTAAACCTACGAGAGTTATCATGAATGATTAATGATTAGTGATTAATTTGATTGGATGATTTCGACGAGGTCGGGGGAGCTCTGCCACTCGGCTTCCTTTTCTGGTTTGTTGTCGCCGTGGGTGCCGCGGGCGGGCAGTCCGCAGGCCAGCACGGCACGGAGGAATTCGGCATCGCGGGTGCGCACGGCGGTGAGCACAGGGTCATCCACCTCCGGGTCGTACTCAATCAGCTCGTGTTCCAGAATGATATCCGGCCAGTTGGTACGAACACCCTGCTGCAGCAGGGTAAGGACGATGGGTTTGAGCTGTTCCACTCTGGCTCCGTAGCGTTCCTTATTGAGGATGCCCAGGATATCCCGCAGCAGGCATGCCAATGCATGGCGGTTGTCCCGGCTGGATTGGGCAGAGAAATCATACACTCCGCTGCGGATGTGAGCGTCCAGGCAGCTGAGGTCCTCTCCCGCGTGGCTCAGCATGAAGCTCAGCCTGGACTCCGGCTGGATTTTCGGCAATTGGTTCCTGCTGATGAATTCCTGCATGCCGGGAATCATGGTCTTTGCCAGTTCCAGGGCTGCCGGACGCTGCTCCTCGTCGACCGAGTAGAGGGCCCAGAGTGCATCCATCCAGAGTTTCTGCTTTGTGAACGGGTTTTCTTCACCTTCTGCCCGGAGCACACAGGCTCTGGCTTTCTCCAGATAGTCCGGCGCGGGAGGGGGGGCGCCGTCCTCCAGGAAGGAACAGTAGAAAGCACGCCCGACCGCCAGTGTCATGATGATAGCAAAGATGATACCCATGCTCCACATGAGTCCCTTCATGAGCTTCATCATCCTGGTTTCCATGGTGTTATTCATTATCCGTGGATTCAATCAGCAGCTTCCGCATCTCCTCCATATCAGGAAGCGCGTTGCGGAGTTTTGTGTCCATGTCTGCCGCAGTTTTGTAGGTGGCGACACCCATGGGGCTGTTATAGTCACGTATCACATATTCCACAAATGCTTTGTTGGCACTTTTGCAAAGCAATATGCCAATGGTGGGGTTTTCGTGGGGCTTGCGTACCTTGTCATCCAGCACTCGCATGTAAGTTTGCAACTGCCCGATGTATCCAGGTTTGAAGGCACCTTTTTTCAGCTCGACCACAACCATGCAGTTCAATTCGCGGTTGAAGAAAAGCAAATCCGGGAAAAGTTCCTCCCCGTATACCTCCAGATGGTACTGGTTGCCAATGAAGGCAAAATCCCGACCGAAGGTCATGATGA
>JAZOTV010000007.1:0-4735 GCA_045657815.1 Akkermansia sp. | reverse complement strand
CATGCGATGCCAAGGCTTCCGATATCGCCATCTATGACCTGCGCGGCACATCCTCCATCACGGATTTTGCCGTGGTCTGCACCGCCACTTCTGTGCCCCATCTGCGCGCCATCATGGGCGATGTGGATAAGGAAGTGTGGGAGAAGTACGAAATCACCCCCGTGTATGCCGAGCGCACGCCGAACGCCCTCTGGTGCGTGCTCGACTACATCGATGTGATGCTGCACGTCATGGCTGGTGAAACCCGCGATTTCTACGAGCTGGAAACGCTCTGGAAGCCCGAGAACCGCGTCGAGTGGAATGACGGCGACCAGGCCTGATACCTCCTCACCACCTGTTTTTCATACCGCTTCTGCCCCACCGGCCGAAGCGGTATGCTGTTTTATTCCGGTGTGCAGCAGGCATTGCAGGGATTTTCTCCGGCCAGGAGAGCAATCCCATGCTTGCGGAACAAGGCTACAATCTCGGCAGAAAGGGCTTCATCAACCGGTAACAGTTCCCTTGTTTCGGCTGAATTTACAGCACCATGAGCCAGCAGAGCATCCAGTTCTGCCACCCACTCATTGATAAGTGAGTCCGTCTCCGCATCCAGCCCGCGTTGCATGTAGGAAAGGTGCCGCAGACAGGTATCCAGCACAGTCCCGGACATATCGCCGCGCACGGCATTGATATCCATGTGATGAGACAAAAGCCAGTGAACAGCAGCGGAATTCGGAGGAAAGCGGCTCAACCTGTTATAAAGAAGTTCTACATTGAGCCAATCCTCACCGGGAGGCGGCAGAATCCCCTCTTCCAGAAGCCCCTGCAAAGTCTTCATGGTAACCGGACTGCTCAGCAGAGTCTCCGCCACTTCCTCCACCTTCAATCCCGAATATCCACGGCGCAGGAACCAGGCCAGCACATCCGCAGGTGCATCTTCACCGCACTCAAGGCCAGTCTGTACACTCCGAAGCAGATCATCCGGGTCCAGGGAGCTGAAATCGATGCCGCGGGCATACAACCAGTCGAGAAAAGAGATTCGCTCGGCCAGCGGTATACCGGAAACAGTCACCACCATCTCAAGCAGGTTGAAATCAAAGGTATCCGACTCATAGCGCAGGGACGGATTCAGACCTTTCTCCACCAGTATCGTAATCAATGGAAAATCGTGTCTGCGAAGAGCGGTAAGAAGAAAAACAAAATCCACCTCGCCGGGGACGCCGCTTTCCATGAAGGCATGCAGATGCTTCCGCGCGCGGCACCCCCGTGAGCGCAGGGAGTGCGCGGCCTCCAGTCTCCACCGCAGCCGTGTGAGCAATGGTGCTGCGGCATCTTCCTCAGTTTCTTCAAGGGAAAGCCCCAGGACAGCCAGCCCCTCATCCCCTGTCATGTAGGAATCAAATGACTGGAGAATAAGCGCCTCTTCTGCGGAGAAACCGGAGTGCGGCTCTGGCGCACCACCCCAGCGCCAGCAGTTCAACCAGCAATATCCTGCAGCTGCGGCAAGAGCCAGCGACGCTCCAGCATAGTAAAGAGGTTTACGGAGTTTCATTTGGTATAGGCATTGGAAACCAGAGCCTTCTCACCCGCCTGAATACGCAGCATTTCCATCTGCAAGCGGGTCAGTTCCTCATCAAAATAAACCGGGGTGAGCGGGCGCCAGGTACCCACGCGCCCCATGTACTCCATAGTGGTGCGCAAGTGCACCGCCAGCGGGGAATCCATATCCAGCAGCGGCTCAATGAGCTTGCAGGCGGCAGAAAGATAACGCTTACTGGCATTGCGCGGACGCGGCCCGGCCTGAGCCATGTTGTCAAAGCGGAAGCCAACATCCATGAGATAGGTATGCTCCAGCGAGAATGGCACAAAGGCTATGCGCTCAATATCCAGATAGATGCAGACGCGGCAGAGCTGCTGCAGCAATCCACAAATGACGATGGAGGGGAGCACGCGACCATTGCTCACCATCATATCCAGGGGTTCACCCTTGATGCGTTCCATGGCCAGGTGCCACGTACCATCAGCCTCCAGTAATTCCAACGGGGCTGCAATGTTCGGATGGGCCAGTCGCGCCTGCAGTCTGGCAGTCTCCACAAAGAAGCGAACCTTCCGGGCATCCTCCATAGCAGTGGGGCGCAGACTGCGCACCAGGACATCGCGGCTCATGTTCTTCTGAGTGGCGGCGTAGGTCACCGTATCAGCATCCTCCTCGTGAACGGAGGAGAGGATGTACTGATTAGCCACTACACGTGGCAGACTGTAGGCGGAATAGGGCATGGTGGTTCAGGGTCAGCCATCGTAACCGAGTTTAAGCACCGGCAGTCCTTCCACCGCGTTAAACCAGGCCTCGGCAGGTATGGTGATATCCAGATAATACTGCGTCTCGCCGTCCTCATCCTTTTCCTCAACCCGCTCCATGGTGACTTCGCACTCCTCCTGACCGAGAATGGTCGGATACACGGCATTCACCTGGTTCGCAGGGATACTCAGCACATAGTCCATTTCCTCCTCGCCAGGTTCACGCTTCGGCAGGAAGAGGTAGATATCGTCCCACACCACAGATGCCAGGATTTCCTCCGGCAGATCCACCACGCCTCGGAACGGACGGCTCTCGTAAATGGCCTCGCCATTCACCTTCATCCAGGCACCCACACGCTTGAACACCTCGACCTGGCCCTCGGGGATAGAGCCATCGGCCTTCGGGCCGATATTGAGCAGCAGGTTACCCCCCTTGGCGGCACATTCCTGAAGCTGCAGAATAATCTTCTCCGGACTCTTGTAGTTGAGATGATCCTCGCAGTGGTAACCCCAGCGGTTGCCGATGGTCATGCAGGCCTCCCAGTCTCGGCCGGGATAGCCCTCGCGGGGGATGCGCTTTTCAGGGGTGGAGAAATCGCCCTTGGAGAAATCAAGAGCCTTTCCATCCTCGGCAGGGTCGAATCCGCTGAAGGAATACAGGCGATTGTTGAAAAGCACGCCGGGATTAGCATCGCGGCAAATCTGCATGAGTTCCTGAGCCTTCCAGGCCTCTCCCTCAGCCGCCCCCTGAGAATAATCCCACCACATAATGTCGATAGGGCCGTAGTTGCGCACGAGCTGGCGCACCTGTGTGTGCAGATATTCCTGATAGGCTGTCTGGTTACGCGGAATCTGTTTCTCCTTCAGCATGGCAGCCTGCCCCACGGGATAGCACAGGTCGGGGCAGATGGTGTTGTCATAATCCTGCTGGTGCCAGTCAATCACACTGTGGTACAAACCCACCTTCATGCCGGCTTTACGGGCTGAATCGGTGAATTCCTTCACCAGGTCGCGCCCCAGCAGAGTGCCGGTGCAGTAATCTGAATTGCAGGCATCAAACAGAGCAAATCCTTCGTGGTGTTTGGAGGTCAGCACCATATAGCGGCAGCCTGCTTCCCTGGCCAGCTCTGCCCAGGCTTCCGTGCAACCGGGTGCAGGCTGGAATTTCGGCAAGGTTTCGGCGGCATAGGTATCGGTATCCAGCCCCAGGTTGCACTGAATCCACTCGCCGCCGCCGGGGACATTCTGGAAATACCCGGCCAGTCCGGAATAGAGGCCGTAATGGATGAACATGCCGAACTTGGCATCGCGCCACCATTTCATGCGGGCATCTCGCTGTTCCTTGGTCTCCTGCACAGGAGCAGGTACGGTGGTATCCGGGGCAGACGTCTCCGAAGCAGGACTCATCCCTGCCATGAATGCGGCACCCGCTAACACGTAGATCAGATTACGAACCTTCATTACTAATAATACTCGCAGAAATACTTGCTTTTGTCAATATTATTGACAGCCTGCCACGATTATGCTAGAGTCAACTCTATGGAAGACTTCTCTCTTACGCACACCATCACCAGCTACGAATGCTCCGAGGATCACCTGATGAAACCGGAATTCTTTCTGCATTTGTGCCAGGAAATGGCAGAGGAACACGCCGACCTGCACGATATGGGCTTCGGCTGGGCTGTGCGTAATCACAAAATCTGGGTAGAAACCCAGGGCAACTACGAGTTGTTCCGTCGTCCTGCATGGAAAGAGACTATTACCCTGCGCACTAACACCGGACAGGCCAGTCCGCTGCAGGCCCGACGCTTTGTAGAGATGACCGACAAGGACGGCAATGTGCTGGCACGTGCAGACCTGATGTGGGTGCTCATCGACATCACCACACGCCGCCCCTTCCCGCTGAAGCGCATGGAGTTTGCATTCAAGGACATTGACTGCCCCGCCATCACTACGCCGCTGGAATGCCCCGAGTGGAGCGAAGCCCCTGTTTGCGCCGTTGCCCACACCGCCGCCCGCCGCGACGTGGACTTCAACGGCCACATCAACAACAGCGCCTACCTCATCTGGGCTCTCGACACCCTGCCCGCTGAACACACGCCCGAAGGCACACCCGCCCGCTTCCACCTCACCTTCCGTAAGGAATGCATGCTGGGCGCAGAAGTAGAGGTGCAGCACTACCGCAGCGGCAACTTCACCCGCCACATCATCAACTCCGCCGAAGGCGTTCGTGCAGAGATTGAGGTGCAGTGGAGCTGAAAAAGGTTGCCAAAATGACCGAATAGGTGTATCGTAACGCCCATGCATATCCCCATGGGAGACAGGATTGATGCCCTTTGCCTGCGGCAATGCGCCTTTGCGCTCTATTGCCTTCCGGGTGAGTCGCAACCTGTTTTCTGCATGGCGGAAGATGGCCGTACGCAGGAGGATTTCATCTTCCACAACGGTTTCCTGCTGG
>JAZOTV010000006.1:0-4919 GCA_045657815.1 Akkermansia sp. | reverse complement strand
GTCTGTGGCCAGGCGCGCCAGGGCGGAAATCAGTGTGCGCTCGTCTGAGCGTATGGCTTTCAGCGAGGTAAGCAGCAGCTCCTGCGCCATATCTGCCGCGCGCTGGGCCAGTGTGCGGTCATCCCATTTGCGCTTCTTTGCTTCTGCCAATTGTGCCTGTATATCCAGTTCCGCCATATGTGCGGATATTCTACCCTGCCTGCTTTCTGTTGGCAAGTTAAAAGTCTGACTTGTAAGTGTGCCGGCCTGTGGGGCGGTTTTACATTTCGCCCCAGTTAATCTGGCCGGGCAGAAGTTCAGAAATCAGCTTGCGGATGCGCTGGTCTGTTTCTTCCTCTGTGATGTTGAGTTCCGGAGCCCAGTAGGAATTGGCCTGGAAGTAGGCCCAGCGCTGCACATAGCCCCCGGCTACGCGGTCATACATATCCTGCAGAGTGCGGCCGATATGGGTGTGGCGGATGGAACCGTGGCCGATGAAGATGTAGTAGCTGATGAAGTTGAGGGTGATGCCGTTCTGGTGGGCGGGCAGCGGCACGCGGGAGGTAAGCCGGGTGAAGGTGAGTGTGCGGCCGTCTGCCAGGGAGATTTCCGAGGCTCCGGTCTGCAGGCCCACATGCCCCTGGGAGGGCAGGCAACGCTCCGGGCGGTGAATGGAGGCGTTCATATCGCTGCCGGAGTAGACGATGGAGACTTCGACTGGCGGGGGCTCCTTTTCCCAGAAGATGCGGCGGGGCTGGGTATACTGGGCTTTGCTGAAGCGGGTATCAGCCGCCAGGGAGGAGCGCTCCACCTCGCTCTCCTGTATTCGCTTGCCTTGCCAGCCGGGCAGGGCATTGCCCACGGGTAAGTCTGCGGAGATGCTGGATTCCATGAGTTGCTCCTGCCTGGGGAGAATGAAGACAGCGGAGAGCATGAGTGCCAGCAAGGCGGGAGGAAGCCATGCGCGAAGGAGCTGCTTGATCATACGGTATCCTCCTTTCCGGTGGGGGGATTGACCCGGCGCACTATGGTGCGGCGGCGTTTCAGAAACGGCACCTCACCTGCCAGCATCCCGTGCAGCAACATGAGCCCCACCAGGCTGGCCGGGAAGAAAAAGAGCAACCCTGACCAGTCATGCCAGGTCTTGGACGCAAAGGCGGGGTTGATGTATTCGGCGCAGATGAAGATGCTGGAGACGCGGAAGGCATTGGCCACGATGGAAAGCGGAATGGCGCTCAGCCCCAGGGCGACGCGCTTCCACAGCGCGAGTTTGTCTGCCAGGTAGCCCCAGGCGATGGATACCATGATGAGGGCCATGAGTGAGCGCATGCCCGAGCAGCCGCCGGCAATGCTGTATGTGTCCCAGTTGCCGGAGGCGGAGGAGATGTTGGTGCCTTCGACGATGGTTTCCACCCCGCAGAGCCCGGCGCCCCAGTGGGCGGCCTTGGTGGCGATGAGCTGCATGCTTACCGTGGCCTGCTGGAAACCGGGCAGCGGTATGCTCAGCCACAGGAAGAAGAACGGGAAGGCGCAGCTCAGGGCTGCCCGGCCTCCCCAGTAGCACCACACCCCGCCTGTGAGCAGGAACGGCAGCGCACCGATGGCTACGCGCCCCTGCTGGGTGCGCACTGCCAGCACGCAGAGCAGGGCGCCGGCAAGGGGCATCCATAATCCATGCAGGCTGCCCCGCAGCGGCATCCCCCGAAGTCCGGTGCATGCGTGTATCAGCATGTAGATGGACAGCAGCGGAACCATCCAGCCGTGTTCGTAATCATTCTCCCGGTTCCAGGCTGTGAACAGCCATTCGGTGGCACTGTGGGTCCCGCTCAGGAAGCCGGGGTATAATCCCACTATCCAGATGACGATCATTAAATAGACAAATACCCCCGCCCAATTCTGCGGAGAAAGGGTCTTAATTAGCGAATTTGGGGCTTCCTGAGTACTCAATACGAAAAAAAATGCGGTTTGAAGTGCATTTAGTATTGCAATTTTCCCGAAAATGTCAAGAATAGTCGCTCACTCACCTCATTCATTCATGAAAATCATCAGCGGTACCGCTCATCCCCAGTTAGCTAAGGACATTGCCAATGTCATGGGTCTTCCCCTGTGCGATGCAACTGTCAATACCTTCCCGGACGGCGAAAGCTTCGTTCAGATTAAGGAATCCATCCGTGGCGCAGACGCTTTCATTGTGCAGCCGACCTGCCCGCCCACGAATCACAACCTCATGGAGCTGCTCGTTATGGTGGATGCTGTGCGTCGCGCCAGCGCCAGCCGCATCACCGCTGTGCTTCCTTTCTACGGCTATGCCCGCCAGGACCGCAAGGATAAGCCCAGAGTGCCCATCACCTCCAAGCTTGTGGCCAATCTGCTCACCGCCGCCGGTGTGGACCGTGTGCTGACCATGGACCTGCACGCCGCCCAGATTCAGGGCTTCTTCGATATCCCCGTGGATCACCTCTACAGCGTGCCTGTGCTTATCAAGCACCTCAAGGCCAACTATGTGAAGGATATGAACAACCTCGTGGTGGTTTCCCCCGACATTGGCGGTGTGAAGAACGCCAAGAGCTACGCCAATATCCTCGGCACGGACCTCGCCATCGTGGCCAAGCAGCGCATCTCCGCCACGGAGGTGGATGCCCACGCCGTTATCGGTGATGTGAAGGGCAAGGATGTGCTCATGGTCGATGATATGACCGAGTCCGGCGGCACTCTCTGCGCCGCTGCCAAGATTCTCAAGGAACACGGCGCTGCTCGCATCTTTGCCGGTGTGTCTCACGGCGTGCTCACCGACACCGCCCGCGAGCGTCTGGCCAACAGCTCCATCGAGTGCCTGCTTACCTCCGACTCCGTGCCCATGGCCTATGGTGACCGTGTGGATACCGTGAGCATTGCTCCGCTCTTTGCTCAGGCCATCGCCAACATTCACCACAACGCTTCCGTGACTCACCTCTTCGAGGTGTAAGTCATCGTGCGCGTGGTAAACGATAAACTTGCAGCCCGACCTGGTTTTCCAGGTCGGGCTGGTTCATTGATACAGGAGTGAATCAGTGCTCGGAGTCGGAGGTAAGGTTCCGGAGTATGGAGCGGAGTTCGGCGGTCTTTTCCGGCAACTGCGGGGCGAGGTTATGTTCCTCTGCGGGGTCGGTGCTCAGGTCATAGAGCTGTTCGCCGCGGCCAAGGCGGTCGATGCGGGTGCGGGGGCCGTAATCCGGGATGTATTTGTAGGAACCGCTGCGCAGAGCATAGCGCGGGGCTTCGAAGGCCTGGGTCACGAGCTGGGTGCGCCCGACGGGGCTATTGCCCAGCAGGGCAGGGAGCTGGTTTTCCGAGTCGCGCATGCTGCCTTCCGGTATGGTGGCGTTGCAGAGGGTGGCCAGGGTACGCCCCAGGTCCATCTGGCACATGAGGGCGCTGCTGCGGCCGTGCTGTACCCGGCCGGGCCAGGATACAATGAAGGGCACGCGGGTGCCGCCCTCGAACAGGCTGTATTTGCCACCGCGCCAGGGGTGGTTCGGGTTGTGGTTGGCGCAGGCTTCGCGGGCGCCGTCCTCGTAACCATCGGAGATGACGGGGCCGTTGTCGCTGGTGAAGATGATGAGGGTCTCCTCCGGCTTGTAGCCGGTACTTTCCAGAGCGGACATGAGTCGCCCCAGACTATCGTCCATCTGCAGGGTGACATCTCCCCGGATGCCGAGGCTGCTCTGGCCCCGGAACCGGGCGTGCGGGTCGCGGGGAACGTGGATATCATTAGTGCAGAAGTAGAGGAAGAGCGGTTTGCCTGCGCAGCTCTGGATAAAGCGCTCGCCGGCGGCGGTGATGTCATCGGCAATGTCCTGGTCCTTCCACAGGGCGGCGGTGCCGCCCGTCATGTGGCCGATGCGGGAGATGCCATCGATGATGGTGCCGGAGTGTTGCTTATCGCTGGGGCGCCCCCAGGGTTTGAGCTCCTCCGGGTGGGACTGGGCGGTCTTTTCTCCCGGGTATGTCTGCCCCCGGTAGTTGACCTGGATGGGATCCTGCGGGTCGAGGTTTTTCACCGCGCCATTCTCCACATACACGCAGGGCACGCGGTCTCCTGTGGCGGCCATGATGAAGGAATAATCAAACCCTGTTTCTGCCGGGGAGGGGGAAATAGGCTTGTTCCAATCGATGGTCCCGCTGCCGAGTCCCAGGTGCCACTTGCCGATGGCGGCGGTGCGGTAGCCCGCTTGCTGCATGAGTGTGCCCAGCGTGGCCGCCTTCTCGCGCGTGGGAATGATGAGGGCGGCATCGCCCGGCAGAATGCCGGTGCCCTTCTGCCGCCAGGCGTATTGCCCGGTAAGAAGGGAGTAGCGGGAAGGGGTGCATACCGAGTTTGTGCTGTGTGCATCGGTGAATAAAAGCCCCTGGTCTGCGAGCCGCTGTACATTGGGCGTTAATGTTCCTGTGCCGTATGTTGCGGTGTCATTATACCCTAAGTCGTCTGCCAGGAAAAGCAGGATGGCGCGGGGCTTTGTCTGGTCTTTGGATAGCTCCTTGTCGAGGATGTCCGCAGAGGCTTCGATGCCATCGTCCAAGTCAAATCTGGCAATCAGACTATCGATGGACTCCGAGAGGAAGTTGAGGACGGCCTCGAAACAAGGCTCCACCACATGAGTGAATGTGTAATCAACAGCCCGCACAGCGAAGGAGTCCTCTTCCGTCTTCTCCGTGGCGGAGGGGGTAGGGGAGCTGTCAAACAGGACATCGTCCCAGAATGCCGGGGCCTGCTGCGAAGTTGCGATACCAAGCGCAAGGAGGAGGGTAAATAAGCGGTGTTTAGTCATTTTTTCTCCCGGGGTTTGGCGCGTTCCTTGCGGCGGCCCATGGCGGTATCCTCATCCTGGGCGGTGACTCGTTCCACAAAGTTGCGTTTTTTCGTGTGTTTGCCAACCTTCACCGGCCAGATGGGAGAGTTC
>JAZOTV010000005.1:0-2012 GCA_045657815.1 Akkermansia sp. | reverse complement strand
CCCCCGAGGCCTGATTGACCGGCAGTCCCCATTAACTTCAACGGCGTGCGGTTCACCACCGCACGCCGTTCTTGTTCAGCCGGGTAAATCGTCATTAAAGTATACTTTAATGACGATTTAAAACATTGACTCCACAGGCACTACATAACCAAGAAGGTAACAAAGCACCGGGCAGGGGATTCTATAGACAGGTTGCGCATCGGGTTCAGCGCTGAGGCCGAAATCCTCCACATGGCGCGTGGCAATGATGGCAGCCTGAGCCGATTGCTCCCGACACAGGGTGTTGATGGCATCCCGCTGGCTCACCGAACTGTCGTGCCGGTATTTCACCTCGCAGAGGTAACGGCGCTCGTTCGGGAAATCCACCACCACATCCACTTCTTTCTGGGTGCGCGGCAAGCGGATATAGCCCACGCGGCAGAACGCTCCGTAGGCCGAGTGAAAATGCTTGTACACGGTGGTCTCAGCCATCATGCCGCGCACTTCATCGGTGACGGCAGACGGATTGCGCATGAGGGAGGCATTGCTCAGCGCTGCATCTGCCACGTATACCTTGGGCTGGCTGCTGATTCCCTTCTTGCCGGTATAGTTGGAGGCCTGGCTGATGTAGATAAGATTGGCATCGCGCAGGAACTCCATGTAGCGCATCAGCGTAGGCAGCGATACCCCCTCCAGCGCCCGGCACATGGCGGCAGTGTTGATGATATTGCCGGAGTTCACGCAGAAATAGAGATACAGCTTTTCCAGCTGCAGGGTGTTGCGCACATCAAACAACGCAGGAATATCCCGTTTGAGCACCTTATCCACCACATCTTCCCGCAGCACGCGCTGCGCCCTGGCTACCACCTCGGTACCCAGCAATTCCGGAAAGCCACCCAGACTCAGGTAGCGGTTCCAGTGCGGCTCCAAGCCGCTGAAACGGCGCATCAGGCGGGTGAATTCGTCTGGTTCCATGCGCAGCAGCGTTTCCAGATTCACCTGCGGCTCCACCACCGGCGGCAGCTGCATGATATCACAATACTCGCGGAAGCTCAGGGTCGGCATGCGCAGCACACGCCAACGCCCCACCCCGCTGTCGCGCGCGCCTTTCTCAATATGCGGACTGGCCGAACCCGTAGCCACCAGTTGCAGCGCAGGCCGTGTATCGTACAACACCTTCAGCCACAGGGACCAATCCTCCGCATACTGAATCTCATCGAAGAAGAAATAGCAGGGACCACTGCGGGGCCGAGCCTTATCGAACGCATCAATGGCCGCCTTCACCCCCGCCAGCTTGATGATGGGGTTATCAAAGGAAAGGTAGAGTATATTCTCCCCCTTCACCCCGGTGGCAAGCAGCTCAGCTATCAGCTGACGCATCACCGTGGTCTTGCCCACGCGCCGGGCACCGCTCAGCACCACAAAACGACGAAGTTCACGGCTCTGCAGCTGCTCCAGAGTCTCATAATACGCCTGTCGACGCACTCCCGGCAGCTCCTCAGATTCCGCACCACACTGCCACCACGGGTTGTATTCCTGCAGCAGGCGTTCAATCTCTTCTGTTTCGAAAATTCCCATTCTATTCCTCCTGAACCGCATTATAACTCCTGATTATCAGTATGTCAAGCCGTCATTAAAGTATACTTTCATGTTATGCGTTATTTTCTTAAAGCATACTTTAATACACACATAAATATTTATTCCTCTGCAACTTAAATCGTCATTAAAGTATACTTTAATGTGCTTTATTCCTTACCTGGTACTTTAGGCTTGCATATTTCCCTGAAATTCGTACACTGGGCGGCCCATGAGCCGAGCCGCCAGACAAGCATTCATCGACACCATACCCGTATTGACAGGGTATCTGGCGCTGGGTTTTGGTTTCGGAATTCTGCTGCAGGCCAGCGGGTTCCCCGTGTGGCTGGCACCGGTGATGAGCATCACCATGTACGCTGGAGCCATGCAGTATGTGGCGGTGGGGCTGCTGAGCAGCGGTGCCTCCCTGCTCACCGTGGGGCTGACCACCTTTCTGG
>JAZOTV010000004.1:0-21793 GCA_045657815.1 Akkermansia sp. | reverse complement strand
GGTGGAGATGAGGCGGGCGGTCAGGCGCACGTTCTGGCCCTTGCGGCCCTTGGCCTTGGCGGCAGCCTTGTCGTCTTCCACCACCACGGTCACCACGTGGGCGGCCTTGTCCACGTTGACCTTGAGCGGTTCAATGGGGGCCAGGGACTCGGTCACCATGGCTGCCTTGTTGTCGGTGTATTCAAGAATGTCAACCTTCTCGTGGTTCAGCTCATTCACCACGTTCTTCACGCGGGCACCACGCATGCCGACGCAGGCACCGATGGGGTCCACGTTCGGGTCATTGCTGCGCACTATCATCTTGGTGCGGTAGCCGGCCTCACGCACGATGGTGAGGATTTCCACGGTGTTGTCAGCAATTTCCTGCACTTCGTTCTCGAAGAGACGGCGCACCAGGTTGGGGTGGCTGCGGGAAAGAATCAGCTCGTTGCCGCGCACGCCGTCGCGCACTTCCACCACGTAGAAACGCATCTTATCGCCGTTGCTGTATTCCTCTCCGGGGATACGCTGGCGCAGGGGTACAAGACCTTCGAATTTCTCTACCTCAACAATGACATCGCCCTTGTCATAGCGCTTCACGGTGCCGGTTACTACCTCGCCGGCGCGGTCGCGGAAGGCATCGGCCAGCATTTCCTGCTCAGCCTTGCGGATGCGCTGCTGCATGGTCTGACGAGCGGTCTGCACGGCGATGCGGCCGAAGTCCTTGGGAGTGATGTTTACGCTGATGGTATCGCCGGGCATGTAGGTTTTGCCGTTCTTGGCGCCTACCTGCTGGGCAACACTGAGCTTCACTTCGTTGAAGGCATCAGTCAGCAGGTCATCTTCCACGATTACCATTTCAGCCTTGATTTTGACCGTGCCCTTCTGCGGGTTGACAATGGCGCGGATGTTCTGAATGTGGTCTGCACCGGGCACCATCTTGGAATAGGCGGTGATGAAAGAGGCTTCGAGTGCCTGAATCACGCGTTCGCGGGTGAGGTCTTTTTCGCGAACGTAGAAATCAATCAGGGCGGAGATGTCTGTGGAGGCCATTGTCTTTAGGTTACTTGCTTTGTGTTTATTTTTTGAGCCGTGTACAAAAAAAGAGCGGGTCACCGACCCGCCCCAATCTCACACGGACCGGAACTTGAACACGGGTATTCTAGTGAAGGGGAGTCAGGATGTCAAGTATTTTGTGTGACTTGTGCTGTGTGATTTTCTGGAATCGGGCGGGGGATTTTTCCGGTCAGAACGCAGTCGGGGCGCGCAGCTTCATCCAGCGCGCTGCACTGCAGCTGGATTTCCTGGAGCTCCGGCCATTCTGCCGGGTCGATTTCAGCCAGGGGGAGGAGCTCGTTGCTCAGCAGCCAGCGTATGTAATCCTCATTACCGCAGCGCAGCAGGTGGCTGCAGTCCGGCGTCTGTTTTTCGTTGTGCAGCAGGCGCCGGGCTTCATTTGTATCATGCGATTCGTAGGCGCTGTAAACAGCCTGCCAGAGTGGGGAAAGTGAGCTCATGTCCCCCTATTCTGGAGAAACAGCAGCGCTTTGTCCATGATTATTAGACTGTGGCCTTGTAGATGGCTGCCGCCTCCCCGGCAGTGAGGGGGTGTACGCCGGCCAGGACAGGGGTGGCAGAGCCGCCATCATATACCTTGCAGGCGGGTTCTGCCATGGCGCAGAAGTCGGCGTCTGCCGGTATTCCCAGTTCCTGCATGGTCTGAGGTAGTTTCAGCAGGCGGTACCACTCGCGGAGCCTGCGGATTCCTTCGCGCACAACAGCTGCGGTATCTCGTTGCGGCAGTACACCCATGACATTGCAGGCCCACTGGGCAAAGATGCCTGGGTTATGGGGCCAGACTGCTTCCATGTACGCTGGGATGATGACTGCCAGACCGCCGCCGTGGGGAACATCGTAGACGGCGCTCAGTTCGTGCTCCATTGCGTGACAGGCCCAGCTTTGCTCGCGTCCCACACCCAGCAAATCGTTATGTGCGATGGTACCGCTCAGGGCAAGCTGCCCCCAGGCATCGGTGTCCTGAATGTTCCGGGAGAGCCGTATGGACTGTTCCATGATGGTGCGCATGGTGGCTTCGGCCAGTGCATCAGAAAGGGCAGTCTGGGTTGTGTTGGTGAAATAGCGCTCGAAGATATGGCACATCATATCACAGGCGCCGTAGGCCATCTGCTCGCGCGGCAGGGTCAGGAAGAGGGTAGGATCCACAATGCTGAGCGCCGGGCGCAGCCCCATGTGCTTGAACCCGAGCTTGCGGCCCGTGGCTTCATTGCTCAGCACGGTGTTCGGGCTGTTCTCGCTGCCGGCAGCGGGCAGGGTAAGGATGGTGCTCACCGGCAGGGGGTTATGTTCCGGTATAGAGCCTTTGTGGCAGTAGAGTTCCCACACATCTCCGCTGTTGGGAACACCTACGGCAATGCCTTTGGCAGAATCAATCACGCTGCCGCCGCCTACGGCAAGGATGTGCTGCACTTCTTCTTTGCGGCAGAGGTCGATGCCCTGGCGCACCAGTTCCACGCTCGGGTTCGGTTTTACCCCGCCCAGCTCCACATAGGGAAGGCTGTGTTCTGCCAGGCTGTTTCTGACAGTTTGCAGCAGCCCGCTGCGGATGGCGCTATTGCCCCCGTAGTGAATCAGAATTTTCCCCTGTACGCAGGGTTTCAGCAATTTGCCGATGTTGCGGTGCTCTCCGGGGCCGTATACATAGCGGGTGGTGTTCTGGTATTGGAAATTCAGCATGGTTGGTATTCTAGCATGCCGCTGCCGCGCTGTCTATGCAAAATGACGCCAAAAGAGATTGCCTCCCGCGGGGGGAATCGTTAAAATGCCGCGACGAATCATGCGAAAGAAGATTGTACAATATACGCTCTGCATGGCTGTGCTTGCCGGGCTTTCTGCCTGTAACCAGCAGGGGCAGGAAGCTGTCGTGCAGCCTGTAACGCCAGAGGTGAAACCGGTTGCAGGGCCCGCTAAGTCTTCCGCTCCGGTGAAGCAGACAAAACCCGGAAAGACTACCAAACCTGCCAATAAACCTAAGCCTGTTCAGCCGGAGCCGCAAGTTGTCCCGGTGGAGCCAACTCCTGGTCAGGCAGAGATTGGCAACGCCCCTGTGCAGTCGGAAATGGTGAAGCCGGTGAGTCAGAAACCTTTGGGTAAGCGCGTATCTCACGTGGATATGAAGGGAAAGTATGTGGCGCTCACCTTTGATGACGGCCCGCATCCTTCCCTCACTTCCAAGGCGCTGGATATTCTGAACCGCCATGGAGCCAAGGGTACCTTCTTTATGCTCGGGCAGAATGCCACCCGCTACAAATCCATTGTGGCCCGCGCTGCGGCAGAGGGGCATGAGCTCGGTGTTCACACCTGGAGCCATATCAAGATGAATTCGGCCTCCCGTGCCAAGGTGGACAACGAAATCAGCCGTACGCAGAAGACGCTTGCTGAGGTTTCTGGTATTACTCCCCGTGTGATGCGCCCGCCCTATGGTGCAACAAACAAGGCACTGATTGATCACATGTACAACCGCTATGGTATGGCCTCTATCATGTGGGATGTTGATACCCTGGACTGGCGCAAACCCGGTGTGGAAAAGGTAATCAATACCGCTGTGAATAATGCAAGACCCGGTTCCATTATTCTGGTGCATGATATTCATGCTACTACTCTGGCCGCGTTGGAAGGTATTGTGACCGGTCTGCAGGCGCGTGGATTCCAGCTGGTGACGGTATCGGAGCTGATGCTGCTTGGCAAGCAGGAGGCTGCGGCGAAGGAAGCAGAGGAGACTGCCGCTGCTGCACAGACCACTGATATGCCCGTGCAGGGTGAACCCTCCGCCACGGTGGAAACCCCGGCGGCCCAGCCTGAAACACCAGCTGACCCCCAGCAGGATATGCACGCTGCCAGCGATGAGGAAGCTGTGATTCAATTGGACGAAACGAACGAGATTTAAAGTTTTATGGCCGGAAAAAGTCTTCAAGGAAAAGTTTATTTGATTGGAGCTGGGCCTGGTGACCCCGGGCTGATGACCATCAAGGGGCGGGAGCTGATTGAACGGGCTGATTGCCTTGTGTATGATGCACTGGCAGCACCGGGAATGCTGAACTGGATCAGGCCGGAGTGTGAGAAAATCTATGTGGGCAAGCGCGCCGGGAATCATGCGCTGCCGCAGGAGGAAATCAATGAGGTTCTGGTGAAGTGCAGTGCCAGATATGCCTGCACCGTGCGCCTGAAGGGCGGTGACCCCTATGTATTTGGACGCGGTGGAGAGGAAGCTCAGGCTCTGCACGCTGCCGGGGTGTCTTTTGAGGTGGTGCCTGGCGTGACCTCTGCTGTGGCGGGGCCCGCCTGCGCCGGAATTCCAGTGACTCATCGTGATTTCTGCACCCAGTTCACCGTTTTTACCGGGCATGAGGGTGCCCATAAAACGGAATCTTCTCTGGATATTCCCGGTATTGCAGCCGCCAAGGGAACCAAAGTGATGCTGATGGGGATGAGCCGCCTGCGCGAAACGCTGGAGGCACTTGTGCTGGCCGGGCAGGGGGCTGATGTGCCCGCTGCTGCTGTGCAGTGGGCTGCCACAGGCCGCCAGAAGAGCGTGACCGCCACGGTTGCCACCCTGGCAGATGCCGTGGAGGCTGCCGGCATAGCCTCTCCTGCTGTTGTGGTGATTGGTGAGGTTGTGAATCTGGCTCCGCAGCTCGATTGGCGCAGCAGACTACCGCTTTGCGGAAAACGCGTGGTGGTAACCCGCACCCGGGAGCAGGCCAGCGAGCTGAGCCAGCTGCTGGAGGAGCAGGGGGCAGATGTGATTGAGCTGCCTACCATTCGCATTGCTCCGCCTACTGATAAGCGCGATTTTGCAGAAGCGGTGGTTGATGCTCCGCACTATGACTGGCTGATTTTCTCCAGCCCGAACGGCGTGCGCCGCTTCTTCCAGGCATTTTTTGCCGTGTATGAGGATATTCGAGAGATTGGAGGCGCTCGTATTGCTGCCGTGGGGCCTGGCACAGCTGCTGAACTGAAGAAATACGGTTTGATGGTGGATGTGATGCCGCAGAAGGCTGTGGCGGAAGAACTGATTGCGGAATTTGATCGCAAGGGTGATGAATTCGGCGGTGTGGCAAATGTGACCATGCTCTGGGTGCATGGAGAACAGGCCCGCCGGGTTATTTATGATGAGCTGATGAAGCGGCAGGCTATAGTTGATGAATGCCTGGCGTACTCCACTGTGTCTGAGACGGAGGATTCTGCCGGTGCTCAGGCCCGACTGCGTGAGGAAGGTGCTGATATCATTACCTTTACCAGCAGCAGCACTGTGCGCCATTTCATGGCTCTGAAACTGCCACTGCCGCAGGGGTGCCGCATTGCCAGTATTGGCCCGGTGACTACGGCTACTCTGGCGGAATTCGGCCTGAAACCGGATATTGAGGCCGCTGCTCACACCATTCCCAGCCTGGTGGAGGCTGTGCTTAAACTCGCATAAGTCCTCATGACCGGTGAAATGCAGATGAATTGCCTCGGTCTGAATTACCGCAGCTGCCCGGTTGCGGTGCGTGAGCAGTTTGCCGTGGGTAAATCGCGTCTGCCGCAGGTAAATGCAGAACTGGCTGCACTGCCCGGTGTGCATGAATGTGTGCTGCTTTCTACCTGTAATCGCACGGAAATTTATTATTGGAGCGATACCCCGGAGGCTGCAACGGCTGCCATTCTCGCGCATTTCCTGGGAAATGCGCCGGATTCCGGAACCCGCCGCAGTCTGTTCTTCCATTATACCGGGAAGGATGCGCTGTTTCACCTGGCTGCGGTAGCTGCCGGGCTGGACTCCATGGTGGTGGGCGAGACGGAAATTTTCGGCCAATTGAAGGAGGCCTATCGCGTGGCGTTGGAGACCGGGGTGACAGGCGCGTTCGCGAATCGTACCTTTCAGCAGGTTTTCACCATCGGTAAGAAAGTTCGCAGTTCCTCCCGTATTACCAGCGGCCCCACGTCGGTGGGGGCGGCTGCGGTGCAGATGTCGCAGGATATTCTCGGCAATCTTGCCGGGATGAATGTGCTGGTGGTGGGCGCTGGCGAGGTAGCCCGCACCACCGCGCAAAGTCTTCGCTCACGCGGCGCTGAAAGTATTTTTGTGGCAAATCGTTCTTATGACCGGGCTGTTGAACTGGCCAGTCAGGTCGGAGGCCATGTTATTCGTTTTACGGAGTGGATTCCTTACCTCGAAAATATCGATATTGTTATTGTTTCCACGGCTTCGCCTGTGTACGTGGTTTCCCCTCCGCTGCTGGAGCAGGTGCAACAGGTGCGCCGCCGCCCCCTTTTCCTGCTTGATCTTTCTGTGCCGCGCAATGTGGACCCCGCCTGCGGCCTGGTGGATGATGTGTTTGTGTTCGATATGGATGCCATGGAAAAGGCCACGGCCGAAACGCGCAAACTCCGCTCCGGGGAAATTGCTGCCTGTGAGGAAATGATTCATGCCTGGGTGAGCGATAATGCCCCCCAGCTCCTGAATCGAAATGTATATAACCTAGTTAAAGGGTAGGGCTTAGAAGAAAAAAACTGATTTTTTTCTTGAACATTTTTCCTGTGGCTTTGTCTACACTATAACATCGCGAACTGTTATCTGAATTTTATGTCCAAGCCGTCTCATACTCCTGTTACTGATTCCGAGGAACAACTGGTTGCTCTACTGGCTACGCTGCGTGTTGCTGCAACTGAGGAGGCTGATTTTGAGGGCCGTTTCCTGGCTGAATTTCATGAGCGCGTTGCTCGTGAGACGGTGTGCTGCCCGGCCCGCCGCCGCCTGCTGGCTCACCTGATGCAGATGATAGATAATTTTGGGCGTGGTCGACTTGCTTTCGGGGCTTCTGCCATGGGGCTCTGCGTGCTCGCTGTCGGGTACGCTGTATATCCTGCCGGTCAGGCTGGAATGGAAACTACGGCAAGTGTGGCCCGGGAGCGTCAGATTTCCCCGCTGGTGCTGCCGGTGCTTTCCAGTGACCTGGCTGAGTGCACAACAATTCGTGTGGAACCGGGCCGTTCTGCTTTTGAGGTAGGCGGGGTTACGGTGATACGCGGGCCGCATTCTACTATCATTGAAGTGCCGAACAATACAGAAGTGACTGTGCCTCAGCGCCAGGGAAGTTATGTGAACCTTCCGTCATCTTCTGTTCGTTATGCTTTCTAAGCAGAGAATTACTTGTTGAAATTGAAATATAGACAAGCATGCGAGTCGATTCAGACTTGCCATGTGGGTCTATGTCTGATAGAATACGCGCGTATATGGAGATTGAGTGCAGTAAGTGTCAGCAGAAGTTTCATTCCTCAAAGGAGGATATGACTGTTTGTCCTGATTGCCTTAGGAATGAGTTTGCGGTGACAGCCGCGCGGCTCGATGGAGAAGAACATGCTGAACTTCTGGCTCAACATGAGGCCTCCCGTCGTCGCCAGATTGCTCGTGCTAAGTTGATGGGGAGCATCTATGCTTCCGGTAAAGCATTCAGCATGGTTGGTAAGCTTCGGTTTATACTGGGCCTGGGTGTTTTTCTTATATGCTGCCTCTTGTTTGTAATCAGTGACAAGCGCTCCGGTATAGCGTTCCTTACAGAACTGGATATTGAATCTCAGCGTCTGATTTCCATGACCTTCTGTGTTGTGGCCGCTGCGCTGATAGGCACTTCCTCAATCCGGTTCAAGAAAGCCATGTGCATTGTTGCGGCTTGTCTGCTGTGCGCTGGCTGGTTCATGCCGGATATGCTCGCTGCCTCCATCAGGAAGCGGCAGAGGCAGGAGGACGAAGCTGCTGCAATGTCCCGCAAGGCAGAGCTGTTAGAGGCAAGCCGGGAGGCAGCCAAAGGAAAGGCCAGCGGCCCCTTGCTGACGGAGGAGGACATGAAGGTTTTCTACACGTTGAAATCCACGTCGAATCGTTCTTCGAACTATGCCGTGTTCATTGACAACCAGGACAGCCGCGTGCGCGGCCTGGTGCGCGATGCTCTGAACAGACTTCTTCAGGCGGAGTATACCCGCGCATACACCCGTGCCAATGGTGCCTTGTATGTGCTGGCCAATGTGCCTGGCGAGCGTAAGAATATATCTAAGTTCCTCTCGCGTTTTGGTAAGGTAACTTACGCTGCCCCGGAAAGAGGTGTATATGAGGTCCGTTTTGATGCCGACCGCGCCAATCTGGTGAGCCAGTACCCCTCAGAGGTTCTGACCTCTCCTCTTAATAATGCTTATGTGACGGCCAACATCAGCGAGCTGAAGTGCATGGACCCCATGCGTGTGCGCATGTCTGCCCGTTCTCTGGCTGCTTCCAATGTGTCCTACCTGCGTCGAGAAATCCGCGACGTGCTGGTCAAGGTGCTGCAGGAACCCTGGGTTTCTGAGCCTGATACCTACGCTGCACTTGTGGAGGCTCTGGTCACCTACGCCAATCGCGGGGATAAGGTGGTTGTGCAGTTAACTCACGATTTCTTTGAGAACCGCCGCATTTCGAATCGCGATATCGCTCCGATTGTAACGCAGTTCCTGATTCGGGAGAAACCGGATGCGATGGTGATTCCCATTGTTGACTTCTGGTGTGAGAACCCCATAGCATGGAATGATTCGTTGAATCAGCTCGGAAATCGCGTGCAGACCCCGCTTCTTGCCCGGTTGAACAATACCAGCAATATTCGTCTTATTACCTCGATTATCAAGTATCTGGAGCGCCACGGCACGGAAGAGGCTCTTCCTTCGGTGGAGCGCTTCCTCGAATACCCCGATTCTATCATTCGACACTCCGCCCGTGCGACTCAGAAGGCAATCCATGCTCGCAAGATAAAATAAGTTCAACCATTCGCGCTCTCTCCCGCAATGTCAGTACGCCTCATTAAGCTGTTAACGGCTTCGTTCCTCTTTTTCTGTCTGGGTATAGCCTTGTTCCCTGTCCTCTTCCCGACTAAAATGGAGAGAAAGGTGACTAAAAAGGTTCAGCAGACGGCTCCCGTGGTTGTGCGCGACACGAAGGTGGATGACTGGTCGCGCGATGATGAGGTTGTGGTGGAGGAGGAGGATGACGATTCTGAGTGGATTGAGACGCCCGAGGAGGATACGCAGCCGGACCGCCGTATTGCCCGCCAGGATGAAGATACATTCGATGAGGATGACGTGCCGTTGGAGGCCCGGCAGAACGTGGTGCCTACCTCCCGTGTGCATGCTCAGTTCACCACCATCATGGGGGCTTTCCGCCGGTTCACAGATACGCTAGCCAAGCAGGAGAAGCAGAATTTTTCCAATACAGAGTTCAAGGGCGAGGATTGGGCAGACCCGGAAAAGATTTATTACACTCTGGCAGACCGCATCATCAGCAAACTGGGTAAACTGAGCGATGAGGCCATTATGGACTACATGGAGGAGCCGGCGAATCGACTGGATCTGGCACGTGTGATGCTGATTCGTAGGACCGGTTCACAGGGGATTCGCGGTGTAACCACCCGCCCGAAGGGCAAGGCCATGCTGGCTGCTCTTACATCCGATTTGAACTGGATGACTAATCTGCTGTATTCCGGTCCCACCCGGAATATGGAGGTAGCGCTCAATTACCTGGAGTCCATATATGGAGTAGTGGGTGAGGAGGAACTCAAGGTGCCGGCGACCCGCCGTATTGCCACAACCACAGCACTTGAGTTTGCCCGCGAGGGTTGGAATGAGCAGGATATGCTCAAACGCTTCAAGTACTATAACGATAGCTGGAAGCAGGGGCTGCTGAATTCTCATTTCGATAATCTGGAGTATTGGGAGACCCGCTTCGTGACTGGCTGTATGCAGCCCGGCGATGGTGCTGGCAGCTGGGGCAGCGCCCGTAATCTTGCCTGGCATCGTGACAATGTGCGTCTGCCGATGGAACAATACCTGGGGGCAGAGTGCCAGCTGGACTACCGCCTGCGTAACGTGGCCGGTGACTCTGTATTCTCGGCAGAATACCTGGCACCTATCTGGAAATATGTGAACTTCACGACCGGCTGGGCATATCGTGAAATTGGCGGCGTGTGCGGTGCGTTATCCCATTATGCCACATACAGCGCCCTGGCTGCCGGGCTTCCCGCCGCCACCATGGGTGAGCCTGGTCATTGCGCCTATGCCATGCGCATAGGCAATGAGTGGAAGCGTGGTAATTCCATTTACTGGCAGCATAGTCTGCACAAGACATTCTGGGGCGAACATGAATGGGGCTTTCTGCATCTCACTCAGAAACTCTATGAGGAGCGCCATAAAACCTGTGCTGCTGACCAGCTGGTGGCTATGGCAGATTTCCTGACTGCCCGCCGCAAGATGAAGGCTGCGTTCAGTTGCTACGAGGTTGCGGTGAAGGGACAGCCGAACAACTGGCCGGCTTTGAAGCGTTACGCTGCCTACCTTAAGTTGAAGGCTCCAGCCGATACGAAGAAGTGGATGACCCTGCATGATGCGGTGATGGACGGCATGGGCAAGGAGCACTTCCACGCGGCTGCTACGATGCTGTCCCGCTATGTGTATCCCAACCTGGCACCCCTTATCAAGGACCGCAATAAGCTGAATAAGATGTATTCCGGTCTGTTTAGTCACTTCAAGGACTGGGGCGCAAACCGCTGGGATATTGCACCTGTGCTTGATGCCCAGATTGCCTCCTGCTCAACAAATGAGGAGAAGTCGGCTTATCTGCGTGAGGTGTTGCGCGTGCTGATGCGCCGGGCAGATTACTCCGGTTCTGTGCTTACCTGGGGGCTTGGTTATATTTCCAGGCTGCCGCAGGATGACACCAAGATTCAGGAACAGTTCACCAATCTGCTGGTGCAGGCCATGAGCCGCACCGGTACCTCCAGCAAGCAGATTGATGAAACCTGGGCAACTCTGGGCGAGGCTATTCATGCTGCTGCCAAGAACAAGGAGCGCCGCACCTTCCAGGCCATCGGCAAGCTTTCCTATAATAAGTGCAAGAAGAAATTCCCCAAGAAGGGGCCCCGCATCAAGGGCTTCCCGGGCTTTGTGGTGTCTGCCAGCGGGTGGATTGATACCGCTACCACGATTGGTGATATGAGCAACTGCTGCCTGCATTGGGGGGTTCTGCAGCGCTTTGGTGGTTCCATGCCCGGTAAGTTCGAGGGTAAGTCCGGCCTTACCGTCGGATTGGAAAAGAAGTGCGACCTCACCGGTGTGGTCTGCATCAGCCATGAATCGAATTTGAAGAAGGATCGCCCGTTCTATCTGGAGGTTTCAGATGATGGCCAGAACTGGTACCGGGTACGCCCCAATGGTGAAATCAAGGGCGGCGAAATCCGTTTCAATCTGAAGGGCAGTGAGGCTGCCGGTAAGTTCGTGCGCATGTTGCGCGAGGGTGATAAGTACGAGCCTGGTATTGCAGGCTTCTATGTGTATGGCAAGCCGCAGAAGAACCAGTAATTCGAGAAGAAAATCATGTTGAAGAAGTTTTTCAGATTCATTATGCTTGCCGTGCTGATGGCTGCTCCCTTGCAGGCAGCTGTGGCCCGCACCTACCCTGATGCATTGGCAAAGACGGGCAAGCATCCCATAGTCATCTTCATTTATGGCGCTAATTATGACAAGGTGAGTGAGCGTACGTATGAGGCCTTCGTGAAGAAGAACAAGATTATGCCTTACCTGCGCCAGGCAACTTTCCTGGAGATGCCGCTCTACCAGATGCCCTCCGACCGCGAGCGCAAGGACATGGAGAAGCGCCTGGGGAATAAGCGCTTGCCCGGCGGTATTCGCAGCTATCCCTGCCTGGCAGTGGTGGATGCCGGTGGTAACCTGCGTGGTGTGGTGCAGAAGCCGGAGGAAATGAAGAGTCCCGAGGTCGCTTTGGCGGCTCTTAAGGTACTACTGGATAATTACTATGCCCAGGAGAAAATTCTGGACAAGGCTCGCAAGGCTAAGGGCGAGAAGCGCGCAGACTTGCTGCTTGCTGCTTCCGATATTGACCTGCGCCTGCCTGGTGGCCTGCTGAATGATGAGGATAGGCGCAACCTGGACGGCGGTTCGGGTATGGGGAGCCGCGTGGATTTTGACCCGCTCAGCGTGGTTGAGGCCTTGCAGACCAAGTCTTATGCTGAGGCAAACGCCTATGTACGCCAGATGATGGCAACCGGTGGGTACTCCAAGCTGCAGCGCCAGATGATTATGGCTGCCTATGCCGGTCATCTTCGCCGTGGTGGTGAGGGGCGCCAGCCTGCTTCCAAGGAATGGCTCCGTGCCCTGTATACGGAGATGCGCAACATTGACCCGGATTCCACCTATGGTGCCTATGCTGAGGGTGCGCTGGTTATCTGGGTAGAGGGCGGCACACTGACTGACACTCCCGTTCCTACAGAGATTAACCGCATTGATAACGGCCCGGATAATGGGGACGATGACAGTGGTTCCTCCATTTCCTCTGCAGACAGTGATGATCCGGTTACGGATGCAGATGCTGACGCCGAGGAGGATGCAGAGCAGAGCGATAGTGACTTTGAGAGCGACTCCGCGGATTTTTGATGTGAATGTCGCGCTGAGCCATACAATAGGCTTGTAATTCATGACCGGTGGGTGTAACCTCCCACCGGTCCTGTTTTCTAGTATTATGATTGGGTATATAATTTTCTTCCTTTGTCTGGCATTGCTTGTTCTGGGCTACGTTTTTTATGGGCGTATGGCGCAGCAGGTCTATGGCCTGGATCTGAGTAAGGAAATGCCTTGTGTCAAGATGCCCGACGGAGTGGATTTTGTTCCGCTGCCTACCTGGCGCGTGTTTCTGATTCAGCTGTTGAATATTGCAGGCCTGGGGCCGGTGGTGGGTGCGGTGTCCGGGTGCTTGTTCGGGCCGGTTGCATTGCTCTGGATTGTGTTTGGCTGCATACTGGCAGGTGCAGTGCATGATTTCTTGTCTGCTGCTATGTGTGCAGACCGTGATGGTACAAATCTGCCGGAGCTGGTTGGTGAGAATCTGGGTGAGCCTGCGCGGCATGCCATGCGCCTCATCTGCATTTTCCTGCTGCTCATGGTAGGTGTGGTGTTCACTCTGCTGCCTGCCGGTATGCTGCAGTCTATCTGGGGCTGGCTTACCACGCAGCAGTGGGCACTTGTAATTCTCTGCTATTATTTCCTGGCAACGGTGCTCCCCATCGGCACCATTATCGGCCGCATTTACCCCGTGTTCGGCGCCGTGTTCCTGTTCATGGCCCTGGGGCTGGCTGTCATGCTGCCCATGAGCGGTCATCCTGTTCTGCCGGACCTGGATTTCTTTTCGAATATGCATCCGAAGGGCACACCCGTCTGGCCCATGCTGTTTGTCACGATTGCCTGCGGGGCCATATCCGGTTTCCACGCTACACAAAGCCCCATGATGGTGCGCTGCCTCCGCAAGCGCTCCAACCTGCGCCTTGCTTTCTACGGCGCCATGGTGGTGGAGAGTATGGTTGCGCTGGTGTGGGCTGTTGTAGGCCTTTCCTTGAGAGAGGTTGTGGTGGCTGATTCCCAGACTATGGAGCAGCTTATCCTGTCCAATCCCGCTGCCGCCGTCCGCTCTGCCTGCACCTACCTGCTGGGCGAAAGCGGTGGCATGGTGGCGGTGCTGGGCGTGGTGGTGCTGGCTGTCACCAGCGGTGATACCGCTATGCGTTCCTGCCGCCTCATGCTGGCGGATGTACTGCACCTGAAGCAGCATAGGCCGCTGGCTCGTCTTGGCCTGGCAGTGCCGCTTTTCCTGCTGGTTATCTTCATTTCTCAGGTGGATTTCAGCGCCATCTGGCGCTATTTCGGCTGGGCTAATCAGACGCTGGCCTGCATTACGCTCTGGACGATTTCTGCCTATCTGCGCGACCGGCAGAAGACGTATATCATTACCTGGATTCCCGCGTTGTTGATGACCCTGGTGTGTATCACCTTCTTCTTCTATGCGCCGGAATGCGGTTTTAACCTGCCGCTGTGGGCGGCCGGGCTGATTGCCTGCCTCGGTCTGTATGCAGCCCAGATGGCGTTCGAATGCCGGAATCCTCGCGTGGAGCCATATTCAGAGGAGTAGCATTTGCCGCTTGCAACATTTCAGTTTTTCTGCTAATGTATTCATAGCTTAAGCATGGAGAACCTCGACGAGTACCAGAACACACGCAAGGCCGCGGCAGACCGGCGCCGTAAGCGCCGCGCCGCCAAGGAAAAGGCGGTTATTCACCGCAGCTCCGGGAGCTGGTGGAAGCGTGCCTTTGTGCGCGTCTGTATCGTTATTTGTGTTGCGCTTATCACTCTTTCGCTCATAGGATATGCCTTGTTTACTTCTGTTACAGCCAAGTACGAGAAGTGGGCAGAGGAGTTCAACCTGGAGGATATCAACAACCTGGATCATCCCTGTATCATTTATGACCGCCACGGGGAGGAAATTGGTCGTATTTATGACGAAAACCGCAGCTATGTGACCTATGACCAGATATCACGCGCCATGGTGGATGCCCTGGTGGCGCAGGAGGATAAGAATTTCTGGACACACAATGGCTTTGACCCGGTGGGTATTATACGCGCTACCAAGGAGGCACTTGCTGCCGGTGGCCAGGCAAATCAGGGTGCTTCCACCATCACCCAGCAGCTGGCCCGCAATGCTTATGACCTGGAGCAGCGCACGGCTGCCCGTGGTGGTAGCCGATACGAACGCAAGGTGGTGGAAATCTTCCTTGCCATGCGTATCGAGAAAAAGTATGACAAGCAGCAGATTCTCGAGTTCTACATCAACCGCGTGTATTTCGGGCGCGGTTTTTATGGTATCCGTTCTGCTTCCCTGGGCTACTTCGGCAAGGAGCCGGCTGACCTGACTGTGCGTGAGGCCGCCAGTATTGCAGCACTCATCAAGAACCCGGAGAACTATAATCCCATTCGTAATCCCAAGCTGAACTGGAAGTGGCGCAATGACGTGATTGACCGTATGGTGCGCGCCGGTATGCTGACAGCTGGTGAGGCCGCCCGCCAGAAGGAGACGGAGCTCGGCCTGAATCCCAAGCCGCTCAAGCGCAACACTTCATTCCTGCACGCACTGGTGCAGCAGCAGGCAATCAGTATTTTCCAGAACCCGGAGCGTGGCGAAGAAATTGTCAAGAGCCGTGGTATCAAGATTCACACTACTATAGACCGGCGTATGCAGGAGGCTGCAGAATCCAGCTTGCGCAGCCAGTTGGAAAAGATAGAGGCCCGCGAGGATTACGATCATGTGCTGTTCAGCGATACCAAGGACCCCCGCTGTGCCCAGCATCGCTATGTGGACGGTGCCGTGTTTGCTGTGGATAATGCCACAGGCGGTGTGCTGGCTTATGTGGGTGGCCGCAGTTTCGAACGCGATAACTTCGATATCATTGAAAATGGGCGCCGCTCTGTGGGCACGGCCATGCTTCCTTTCCTGTACATGTGTGCCTTTGACAACGGGTACACGCCCAGTTCCCGCCTGCTGGACGATGCTCTGGATAACCGCCTGGCTGGTATCGGCGGCACAGAGGGCATTCTTGGTGAGTGGGGTATGGAGGTAGAGAAGGGGCGTTATCTGGATTCCATCACCCTGCGGCAGAGCCTGGAATGGTCCAAGATTGCGGCATCTGCCCGCCTGGGTATTGCCCTGGGGGCTGACCCTGCCAAGGGAGCCCGCTGCTTCCAGGACACCCTCACTGCAGTGGGTATCACCCCGCCGCCCCGCAACCCGAACAGCACTGAGCTGAAACCCCAGTATTACCCCCGTGTTTATCTGGGTACGGAGCCCGTATCGCTCAAAGAGGTGACTATGGCCTACACCGTGTTCCCGAATGTAGGCAAACGCCCGATTGCTCCTTACGTTGTTTCCCGGATTACTGATAGCAATGGTAAGATCCTGTGGGAGAATCCGCTTTCGGTCACGCACCGCATGGTGCGCAGCACTTCTCCCTGCACAGCATACCGCTTGCACAGCATTATGCGCGAGTCCATGGAGAAAGGCTCTGCCCAGCGCGTGAGACCGCTCCTGCCGGAGCATTATTCCGGTGCGCTCAAAACGGGCACCAACTATGATTTTTCGGACAACGCTCTCTTTGGCTACACCAGCAGCTTTACCTGCGGCATCTGGCTGGGGTATCTCAATGATCACCGCCCCATCTACCCCCAGGCCTTCGGGGCAGATACCTGCGCTCCCATTTATGCCGCTGTTGTAGGGGCTTCAGCCGGCCGTTATGAGGATGTGGACATCCCCACACCGCCGGATACAGAAGAGGTTGAAATCTGCCTGTCTTCCGGCCAGATTGCCACAAATTTCTGTTTCGAGACGGTCATGAAAGACGGTAAACCCGGCTATGTGCGCCCCACCTACCGGGAGTATATCCCCAAGGGTGATGTGTCTCTGGGCCAGTGCTCTATTCATGGTGACGGCAGCCCCTCGCTCATGGATTTCATGGAATCGCACCCCGGTCATATGAATTCTTCCCGCGTATTGCCCGTGGTTCCTGTGTTGCCGCAGAGCTCCGCTCTCATTGGCGAAGATCCCTACGACTGTGACCTTCTGCTGAACCCTCGCTATAAGGATGCTTCGGAGTTGTCCGATATTGCTGCCACTGCAGAGGATGTTTCTGGAGCAGAGGATGATGCCCCGGAGGAGGTGGATGACCCGACTATTGATACCGATTTGCAGATTAATGCGCCGCGACCGCTGCGTCATCTTCCGCTTGTGCCCCTTCAAATTTAAGCTGTCTATATGAATTCCTTTAATCATACCCTGGCTGCCACTCAGGAAAAGGCATTTGAAATCAACCTGGATAAAGGCCTCTATGGTTCATTTGCCGAAATCGGCGCGGGGCAGGAAACTGCCAACTGGTTTTTCCGCTCCTCCGGTGCCGCCGGCACCGTGGCCAAGACTATCTCAGCCTATGATATGACCGTGAGCGATTCGCTCTATGGCCAGGCTAAGCGCTATGTTTCGGAAGAACGCCTCAAGCAGATGATGGAGTATGAGTACAACCAGCTCATCAACCGTCTGGGTGAAAAACGCGGCAAGGATACCTGCTTCTTCGCCTTCTGCAACACGGTGAAATGCAAGGGATATCGGGATAACGGCCCCTGGTCTGCCTGGATTGGTGTGCGCTTCCAGCTCCGCCCGGAGGCTCCCCCCAGTGATTTTGTGATGCATGTGCGCCTGCTTGTGCCGGACCATGATGTGCAGATGCGCATACTCGGCATTCTGGGCGTGAACTTGCTTTATTCCCTTTTCTACAAGCGCGATCGCATGGAGCTGTTCGTGCAGAGCGTGGGCGATAACCTGGACCGTGCCTTCTACGAAATTGATTTCATGCGCTTTTCCGGACACGGCTTCGGCATGTTTGATAATCGCCTTCTGGCGGTGGAGCTCATCCGCAGCGGCTTGTCAGAGGCCACTCTCATCTGCCCGGATGGCAGTGTGGCGCAGCCGGCGGATTACCTCTACAAACGCCCCATTGTGCTGATGCGCGGCAGCTTCCGCCCGTTGTGCAACATCCACCTGGAGATGATGGATAGCGTGCGCACCAGGTTCCTGGACAGTTTGCCGGAGGAACAGCGCGAGCGCGTGGTGGATATCTGCGAGCTTTCATTGGCCAATTTGCTTCGCGGGGAAAATATTGATTTGTTGGAGTGCTTGGATCGCATCGATGCTCTGGCTGCTGAGGGCAAGATGGTAATGGTGACTAAAAAGGCCCGTTTCCATCGTCTGTCTACCTTGTTGAGTCAGTACACCAGGGAGCCGGTGGCTATTGCTCTGTCCATTGGCCTGTTGAACGAGATTTTCAAGGACAAGTGGGCCGATACGCCCGGGGGGATTCTTGCTTCCGTGGGGCATATCTTCGTTAATAGTACCAAACTCTACGTAACCCCCTGGATTAACCGCACCACGGGTGAGTTTGTGACCGCCGGTACCTACAAAGCCCCGGAAAAATACCATTTCCTCTACCAGCATCTGCGCGAGAACGGCTACATTGTGGAGGTGCCGTACTTTAACCAGAAGCTTCTTTTCCAGACGCCGCGGGATATTGTGCGCATGATTAAGGCTGGTGATGAACAGTGGAAGGAATACGTGCCTGAATCTGCTTTCCGCATGGTGGAGCATCTCAAGGAGGAAGCATAAGATGAATTACCGCGCAGATTTTCCTATCCTTTCCACCCGCATCGGAAAGCGTCCGCTGGTGTACCTGGACAACGCCGCCACCACGCAGAAACCCACCTGCGTGCTGGATGCCGCCCGCCGCTACTATGAGGAGCAGAACTCCAACATTCACCGCGGGGCCCATTACCTGAGCCGCCTGGCTACAGAGAAGCATGAGGAAGCTCGTGAAACAGTGGCCTCCTTCCTGAATGCGGCGTCCTCCCATGAAATCATTTTCACTAGTGGCTGCACCGCCGGTATCAACCTTGTGGCGCAGACCCTGGCGCTCTCCGGCCTCATCGGGGCAGGGGATGAAATCATTGTCACCACGGATTCTCACCACTCCAATATCGTACCCTGGCAGATGCTGTGCAGCCGGGTGGGGGCGGTGCTGCGTCCTGTGCCGCTCACGCCGGCGCTGTGCTTTGATATGGATGCCTACCACCGCCTGCTTTCCCCTGCAACGAAGCTGGTATCCGTGCCTTATATTTCCAATGCCTTGGGCGCGGTAAACCCGGTATCCCGCATCATTGCAGATGCGAAGCGCAATAACCCGGCCACTCTGGTTCTGGTGGATGGTGCGCAGAGCACAGGCCACCAGCTGGTGGATGTGCAGGCTCTCGGCTGCGATTTCTATGCCTTTTCCGGGCACAAAGTCTATGCGCCTACGGGCACGGGGGCTCTCTGGGGGCGTGAGGAGGTGCTGGAGCAGCTGCCGCCCTGGCTGGGTGGCGGGGAGATGATCAGCGAAGTTTCTTTTGAGAAAACCACCTATAATACGCTTCCGTTCAAGTACGAGGCTGGCACGCCGAACATTGCCGGAAATATTGTGCTGGGTGAGGCTCTGCGTTTTGTGCAGAAAATCGGGGTGGGGCAGATAGATGCTCATGAGCGGGCTCTGGTCAATCGCATGTATGATGGCCTGAGTGCCCTCGGTGTGAATATCCTGGGCACCCGTGAGAATCGAGGCGCTCTCCTTTCCATCACCGTTCCTGGCGTGCATCATTATGACCTCGGCACTCTGCTGGACCAGATGGGTATAGCTGTGCGCACCGGTCACCATTGCTGCCAGCCCTTCATGCAATCCCTCGGCATCACCGGCACCACCCGGTATTCCTTCGCTCTCTATAATACGGAGGCGGATGTGGATGCCGCTCTGGCTGCTACGGAGCGTGCGCTGAATATGCTGCGTTAAGGCAGAATCGCCGCGTTCTCAATGCGCAGCACCGGCAGGTGCAGGGCTGTTTCCCCCAGCCAGTTGAGTGTGGTGGTGGTGATGAATACCTGCGCCTCTGCCGGCAGTATGGAGAGCAGGGCCTGCCTGCGCCGGGTGTCCAGCTCACCGAATACATCGTCCACCAGCAGGATAGGGGCTTTGCCGGTCTCTTCCTGCAGCAGGCTCCCCTGTGCCATCTGCATGGCTATCGCCAGCGTGCGCTGCTGGCCTTCGGAGGCAAATTCTGCAGCATTCAGGCCGGAAATCAGCAACTCAAAATCATCCCGGTGGGGGCCAATTGTGGTGAAACCTGCGCGCTCATCTGCCTCCAGGTTGTTTTCCAGCGCTTCTGCCAGCGGGTGTTGGGTTGAGGGGCGATAATGAATCATCACCTGCTCAACTCCGCCGGAAATGGTGCGGTGCCCATGGGCAATATGGGGGAGCAGGCGGCCGAGCAGCTGTCTCCTCAGCTGCATGATGATTTCGCCATGCTGCGCCAGCAGGTTTGCGTAGCTGCGGAGCGTGGCTGCATTGCGGCGCGGATGCCGCAGCAGGGCGTTGCGACTTTTCAGCGCTTTGCGGTAGGCCTGCAGAGCCTGCCGATACACAGGGTGCCACTGGCTGCCCAGAAAGTCCAGGTAGCGGCGGCGTTCTTCGGCTGCGCCGGTTACCAGGATGATATCGCTGTTTGCAAGCCAGGTGACAGGGTATGTATCTGCCAGGTAATCATTGAAATCCCTGCGCTCGGCGCCGTTTACCTGCAGGTTCAGTTTGCGGTTGGCCCATTGGAGCCTCCGTGTGCCTTCCTCCGTCTCCAGCGAAATGCCGAAGCTGCCTTGCCCACTGCGGGCCAGTTTATCCAGCCGGGATGCTCGCGGACTGTGCAGTGTCAGCGCAAAGCACAGTGCCTCCATAAGGCTGGTCTTCCCTTGCGCGTTTGAGCCCAGCAACACGGCACCCTCTGCCGGAATCGACCAGCGGAGGGTGCTGTAACAGCGGAAATTGCTCAGACGCAGGGTGGTGAGCATAGTCTTTCCGATAAAAATCAGACTTCGGTCGGCAGGGCGCGGATGGCATCCATAATCTTCTTGCCTATGGCGCGCTGGGCATCACGGCCCTTTGCCCTGAGTTCCTCAGGCGTGAATTCGATGGGGTCGCCCACAGAAAGGGTGATGGGGCAGAACTTCAGCTTGCTGCGGTGGGGCGGCAGGCAGTCATATGCACCTTCGATGCGGATCGGCTGCACCGGCACGTGTGCCAGCTTGCTGAGGATGAGGCCGATGCCGGGCATGGCATCGTGAATCTGTCCGTCCTCGCAGCGTGAGCCTTCCGGGAAAATCACAATGCGGCCGCCATTCTTCACCGTGCGCAGCACCTGAATGATGCTGGCAGGATCCGGACGCGTCTGGTCAATGGGGATGACATTGCAATTCGGCAGAACCTGCTTCAGCCCGGGGGCGTCGAACAGGGTCTTGCGTGCCAGGAAGAATACCTCGTTACGGTACAGGGAACCTACCAGGGGCGGATCCAGGAAGCTCTGGTGGTTGGCCACGATAATGGCCGGGCCCTCTTCAATCAGTTTCTCCTGGCCGATGACCTTGTAGTTGAAAAAGGATTTGAAGAAGCAGTGGGCGGTGCCACGAACAAGCAGGTAAAGTAAGGAACGGTTCATATCAGAGGGAAAAGGGGATTAGTCGAGTTTTGCACGGATATCGGCGGCGATGAAGTTCACAACCTCCTCGATGCTCATGTCGGAGGTGTCTACCAGCATGGCATCGTCGGCCATCTTCAGGGGGGCGCAGGCGCGCTGGGAATCCTTGCGGTCGCGCTCGGCAATGGAGTCGGTAATGCCTTCTGCGGCGCGGCGGGCAGCGCGCACCTCCTCAGAGGCGGTCACAAAGTACTTGTACTTGGTATCGGGGAACACAACGGTACCGATATCGCGGCCTTCCATGACAACGGCCTCGCGGGTGTTGTATTCTCGCTGTTTTTCTACCAGCAGAGCACGCACTGCGGGAATGGAGGCAATGGCCGACACGTTGTCATTAGTGCTCTTCTCTGTCAGTTCGGTGGTGAGCACGCGGCCTTCATACACCACGGTGGAGTTGGCGCCATCTTTACCGAAGCTGAGCGGAATGCCTGGAAGCAGGGCTTCCACGGCGGCGGCATCGGCCGGGTTCACTCCTTGCTGCAGGGTGTACCAGGTCACGGCGCGGTACATGGCACCTGTGTTAATGAATGTGTAGCCAAGCTCTTTTGCAATGAGTTTGGCAACTGTGGACTTACCGGAAGCTGCAGGGCCGTCAATGGCGATGGCTGGGGGATTCATACTTGCGGGGATTATAGCTGTTTTCTTCTGCGCTGTCGAGTAAAATTGCCTGCATCGGCAAAGTGAAGCTTTTTTCTGTCTCTTTTGCTGCTTGTTCTTCTGAGACTGTGCGCTCATTGCAGAAAGATAG
>JAZOTV010000003.1:0-4223 GCA_045657815.1 Akkermansia sp. | reverse complement strand
TGTTGCGCAGCCGATACATGGTGCCTGCGCATCGCAGGGATGCCGTGGCCTTCTGGCGGGGAGCAGGGGTGCCCGGAAAACTGCTGCGCAGGTAGAATGGGCACCTTGAAAAAATCAGCCTCCCGCGGGAGACTCGGGAGGCTGATTTTTGGAGTGGGACGCTTAACCGAAGTCCGCATACACCCGCCATTCGTTTTTCTCGGCATTGTAATAGAAGTAGTAATTCCCGCAGTCGCCTATGAGCAAGCCGGCGTCCGGTTCGTAGGTAATTTGCAGGGAAAAGGCAAAACCTGCGGGGAACTTGGGCGGGTCCTGCAGGAATGAGGGGTAGCCACCTATTTTATGTGTATCGTAAACCTCTTCGCACACCTCTTCTCTGTAATCGATATCACACAGCTCTTCCATATCCCTGAATTCGGGCCACCATTCATCCCCGCCGCCGATACCGGGGTAGATGGGCATATCATTCGCGACTGCTTCCGGGGTCAGGAGACAGGTCTTTACTTCCTCGGATACATAGCTGCATGGTACTAGGCCTTCCAGTGTGGGATACACGCGGATGACGCATCCCAGCTGCGGTTTCTCATTCATATCCTCAGCCCAGGCGTCCGTGGGTGCAAAAATGGTGATAAGTGCCATCTTGCGGAGCGGCTCGGGAACACCGGGTAAATCCGGCACAAAAATGGTGGCCAGCGGTTCCAGACGCTTCCCTTGGGCATCCACCGGCCATTCTTCGCCGGGGGGCTGCCAGGTAACCCTTCCGAGGCAGCTCACGTGCCCCTCCGGCAGTGTATCGCAGAGTGTGCTGCGCAGAATCACCGCGTTTGTCTGTGTGGTGCGGCGCATGTCGCGTATCAGGTCTTTCTTGAACTGTATGAGTTCCGGTGTCATTTCTTTTTTACTTGCGGGAGTTGTTGTGTGTGCGGCAGATGATGGCGTGTCCCCGGCAGGAGCGAAGAGATAAATCAATATCCCCGTCAGGAAACAACCTGCCAGTAGTGCTGCAGGAAAGATGTTCGCCTTAAGCATAGGCACAGTATAACATGCCGCTTAAGCCGGGGCAAGTATCAATTTTGCCTGCTGCCGCCGAGGTTGAGACGGTGCAGCAGGAAAGCGCAGGCCGGCACCAGCACCACGGGGCTATCCCCGTTGAAGATGTGCGGCACGTGTACCCTGCTAGCGTTTTGGTCGCGGGCTTCACTCTCACCCATGGCGAGCATGGGGAGCATGAACGCGGAAGCGAGAACAGAACATACAAAAGGTCTCAGATTCATAGTATTTGGAAAATGTGTATTTGTTACGGTGTCATGTTACCAGAATCCGTAAGCCGTTTTAAGCTCATAGAATCCAGTCCAGCACCCATACGGGCAAGTCCAGAATGTGAGAGGCCACGGTGACCGGAGCATCCGGCACCACCCAGCATATTCCGGCCAGCGGATAGGCAAACAAGGCGCGACCGGTATTCACCCGCGCCTCACCACGCTCGCAGAGCAGAATCCTTGGAACCCCGGATTCTCCTTTCAACACGGGGTGATTAGCAATCTCCTCAGCTGTCAGGCGAATTGGTCGAGCTCCTGCTGGCAAAGCATTCAGCCATCGTTCATCGTATTGCCGCAGATGCCAACAATCAATCTCGGGTGCATACCATGCAACGATTTCTCCTCTGCTGTTGCGAGCGGGCATCCATCCTTTTGCTTTCGGATCTCCTCCACCTATCCAAGTGGGTGCTTCATTCCTAGGTAAATTATTGTCGTCTAGTCTAGCATATGAATCTGCATCAAAGGGTCTTTTACCATATTTCAGGCGGAATTCGCAATACACTATCTTGCGCTCAGCATCCGGTAGAATGGTGTATTCTCCGGTACGCTCCGGGTGGGTGCCTAATTCAGACAGAACCGACGTGGACAGAATCGGAGAGCGTCCACTGCGGCGCACTTTGGTCTGCACCCCTTGCACATAAAAGCGATTTCCTGCTTGGTACACGGCGTCATGGAGAACAACAATGGCATCATACTCCTTTGCCATATCGAGCGCCATCTGATGAGTCTGCAAAACACAGGAACACGAGCAGAGCCCCATCGCCGCAAGGCAGAGGGCTATAGTGGCAAGGATTCTGGGGAAAATTGTCTTCATCAGTTTTAGCCTTTATCAGTTCATCAGCCAGCGAAGCAGGACGTAAAAGAGTATAGCCAAGCCTAATGTTAAGAGGTTTCTGCGGTTCCGGCGCTTTCGTTCCCTTTTGCGCTGAACTTCGGCAAAGGCGGGAGCGTACTTTTGGGCCAGTTCGATGGTGGAGCTCTCTCCGCTATCAAGGGCTAAGCGGCAGAAAAGAGTCCCTCCGTCACTGTTCATCTCAGTAGTGGCCCCAGCGGTCAGCAAGGTCTGAACGCAGTTCACGTGCCCGAACATCATAGCGCGCAGTAGGGGCGTGTCACCCGTTTTTGTGCACATGTTGACATCCAGCCCCAGTTTCAGAAGGGTGCGCAGGTTTCCCTCATGCCCGCCCATGGCGGCATAATGCAGGGGCGTGGATTCGTATTCTCCCACGCGAGGGCAAAGCTCGGCCCCGGTATCAACCAGTAGGTTAATCATATCGGGGCAATCCGTGTAGTAGGCGGCCCGGCTCAGCGGAGTCATGCCGTCAGCCTCGCGGGCATTCACATCTAAGCCTTCTTGCAGCAGCTTGCGCACCAGCTCGGTTTTTCCGGCCATGGCGGCGAAATGGAGGGCTGTTTCACCCTCGGCCGCGGTGGCGTGAAGGTCTGCGCCGTGGGCAATCAGCAGGTCTGCCACGGCTGTGGGTGCATATAATGCCGCCATGTGCAGGGGGGTGAAGCCTAGGGCTGTCCGGGCGTTGACATCCGCTCCGGCCGCCAGCATGACAGCCACGGGTTCTGTAGCCTGTTCCGGGGTTGTTTCATAACCGCGTTTGAAGGCCGCGAACGCGCTGCCACGCAAATCTGCGGCGGCATCATGCAGCGGGGTGTATCCTTGGTCATCAGTAGCGTGTATATCAGCCCCGCCATCCAAGAGGCGGCGGATGAGTTTCACTTGCGATTTCTTGAGCGTCCACGCCCCGGCAAAGTGGAGCATAGTCAGGTTTGTGCGCTTCAGGTATTCTCCGGGGCGCCCGGGATAATCATCCGTATGCGACGGGATGCGGGTCAGGGGACTGAGGCCGTTACTCAGTAGGGTGCTGACACGTGCGTAGCTGCAGCAGGAGAGAGCAGAGCTAAGTTCCTGAAGCGTTTTGTTGTCTATTTCGCTCATGGTGTATGGTATTTTTCTCACCACGCATTCTATCATATTCTCCCACGGGGTGTGAAGCTTAAAAGTCGCCCCTGTGAATGCTTAATCTAGTCAGTAGGTCTCAAAGAGAATCTTCTCCATCTCCTCCGGGGGGAGCTCCAGCAGGCGGAACAAGCGGTCTTGGATGCTGCGGGTGAATCCGAGCTTGCGCCCTCCTTTCTACGCCGTGACGGGCAAAAGCCGAGGATTTGCTCGAAGAGGAGCCCTTGGTCTGCCGGGTTGAGGAGAGGCTCGAATCGTTAAAAAGCTTGCCGATTTCCGGGCTGGAAAAGGGGAAAAAGTATAGTCTTTTTATGGGTCAGGTTCATAACGCATTCATTATCAACACCACTCTTATTTGAGAGGGGTAAACCATATACTTTTATCCAATCCACTCATCATTAATCCCTTGCAATAAAATAAGGGTTTATTGTATGCCGCGACCCCAGTCCTTTAGAGTCCCCGGGGAGTAAGAAAGGGCAAAATCAGGGCGTTTTGAGCCTTTTAATATACATTCTTTTTAACAATTAAGGACTCCGCAATTCGTTAAATATCGGCGCATAAACAGAAAAAGACTGCATCCCCTCAATTTCAGGAATGCAGCCTTTAGCAATAGGGCCGGCGGGGTTCGAACCCACGACCAAAGGCTTATGAGTCCTCTGCTCTAACCGCTGAGCTACAGCCCCGCACAGGGGGTAAGGGATGGAGCAGGGGATTGCAAGAAGAAGAAAATGCAGGTGTTTGCGTCATGAGGGTAAATTTGCCGGGTGGGGGGATTCGTTGATAGGGTGAGTCTGCTTGAGGTTCGTTGGGCATTATGACTGATGCGGAGGTGATTCTGCCTCTATTTCCGTCAGTAAGCGGCGGGCATCTTCGTATGTCGGGCTCATGGAAAGGCAGCGTTGCAGCCACTCGCGGGCCAGTTCCGGATTGCG
>JAZOTV010000002.1:0-10259 GCA_045657815.1 Akkermansia sp. | reverse complement strand
CACGACATCAACCTTGGCAAGGTTGCGCTCTACCACTGAGCTACATCCGCGATGTTTTCTGGAGAGCGGATGATGGGATTCGAACCCACGACATCAACCTTGGCAAGGTTGCGCTCTACCACTGAGCTACATCCGCGTGTTGCTTTTCCTTGCTCGCTCCGTTTCCAGTGCGGCGTGGAAGCGGGGCTATTATACTCATCTTTGGGCGGAGCGCAAGCCTTTTTTTGCAGAAAATTTGTTTTTTGTTGTCAGGATGCTGAAAAAAGATGCGTTTCGGAGGGGGAAGAACAGGCGGAAAGGCGTGTTGTCCGCCCCAAAACTGAGGGTTGGCGGGGGCAGCATTGCTGAAGCTCGGGACTTTATTCCCGCAGGTACAGCCGGGAGAGATAAAGTTCCACGCGCCAGACAGCTCCAGAGCTCACCGATGAATCCCCATTTCCCGAAAAAAACGGGGGTGCGCGTGTGCGTCCGCACTTTCTCTCTATCCTGCCATGGATTCCGCTTGCCTTGCGGCTCAGTAAATAGTAAGATGCGTGCATGACCTTACTCGAAATCCTCAGAGCCATTTTTGAGATTCTGGTGCTCTGGGCCTTGTTTTACCAGCTGTACCGTGCGGTGAAGGATTCCCGCGCGGCTGCCATTCTGGCAGGCCTTATCGCGACGGTGATTCTGGGTTACTTTGTGCTGGAACTGGCGCATGCCGTGGTGCTTAAGCAGCTGGCGGCGCTTATTATCGGCCCGGGTACGATTCTGGTCATCCTTTTTCAGCCGGAGCTGCGCACTGCACTGGCTCGCCTGGGTTCCAACAAGATTATTGCCCGCCTTATCAACACACAGCAGGAGAACCAGGACTTCGTTTCCCTGGTGCGTGAGTCTGTTTCCTATCTGGTGTCCAAGCGTTATGGGGCACTTATTGCTATTTGCCGCACCAATAAACTGCAGGAATACGCCAAAACCGGCACGGAACTGGATGCCCACTACACCCGTGAGCTGATTGGCACCATTTTCATGCCCAAGACCCTGCTGCATGATGGCGCCGTCATTGTCAACAATGAACGCATTGTGGCGGCGGCGGCTATTCTGCCCGTTTCCAACCGAGAGCTGAAGGATCGCAGCATGGGGCTGCGCCATCGCGCCGGTATCGGCCTGGCAGAAGCATCGGATGCCGTGGTTATCATCGTCTCGGAGGAAACCGGCTCTGTATCTCTGGCTGTGGGCAATGTGGTGCAGCGAGATATTCACCTCGACCTCCTTTCCGAACGCTTAACTCAACTTCTTTATTCTCATGCGACGCAGGATTCGATTTCAGAAATTACTGAGCTCTAACTGGCAGGCCAAGCTGCTGTGCCTGGCCGCCGCCGTGGTGGTGTGGCTTATGGTGAACCATCTGCTGGTGCGTGGCTCCAGCCCCGAGTGGAGTATTGATGATATTCGCCTTTCTATGCCCGAATAAGGATACCCACCATGAACGCCTATTTTATAGCAGGAACAGATGCAGGAGTAGGGAAAACCCACGTGGTGTGTGCGTTGCTGCGCGATTTGATTGCTCGCGGAGTGCGCGCCATGGGGTGCAAACCGGTCTCCTGTGGCGACCGCAAGGAATTGCGCGCCATGCGCGAGGCCGCAGGGGCTCCTACGCTTCTGCTGGATTCCATTAATCCCGTTTATCTGCGCACGGCGGCAGATCCCCGCATGGGGGCGGAGTTTGAACGCCGTACGGTGGAACTGCCGGCGCTGGTGGAGCATGTGCAGAGCCTGGCTGCGGAGTATGATACCCTGCTGGTTGAGGGTGTGGGTGGTTGGGAAACTCCGCTCTGCCCGGGCTGCACTATGGCGGATCTGGCTGAAATGCTAAAGCTGCCGGTTCTGTTGGTCGTGAACAATCGGCAGGGGGCTGCCAGCCAGGCAGTTCTCGCGGTGCGTGCCATACAGGCGCGCGGGCTGCGCTGCTGCGGTATTGTCCTGAATCAGCAGAGCGAGGAATGGGACACTGCCGCTGTGACCAATCGCACGCTTATCGAGGAATACACCGGTGTGCCTGTGGTGGCAGAGCTGATTCAGGGCGAGGATAGCCTGGATGCCCGTATTCTCCCCGCGTGAAATGTGTTGAGCCGGACCGGCGAGCCGGGCAGAACCATATAAAAAATCCCGATTCCATGGAGGAACCGGGATTTTTTTATGATAAAGGGAAGATAATTCAGCCCTTGAGGGAGGAAGAAGCCTTGAAGCTCACCACAGAGCAGGCGGGAATGGTCATGGTCTCGCCGGTGCGGGGATTGCGGCCGGTGCGAGCGGGACGATTCTTGGTTTCGAAGGTACCAAAGCCAACAAGCTGCACTTTTTCCGTGGCAACAGCCTTGGTGATGGCGGCGAGAGTGGCATTAAGGGCCTCGGCGGCGCTCTTCTTGGTGGCATCCGGGCCGAGTTCCTTCTGGATAGCGTCGATAAGCTGAGTCTTGTTCATAGTTATAAGCGGGGGTTCAGTGACATGCTGAATATATCACTCTAAAAAACTGAACGCAAGCAATAAATGCGTTTTTTTTCAAAAAATGAGTCAGAATTTCTGATTTGCGGGCATATCCGCTAATCTGGAGTAGCGAATTATCCGAGCATCTATGATATCAACAACATACGGCTTTGCATGCCGGAACCACGCGCCGGTGTTGAGAATCTGGCGTTTTCCGAAGCGCCAGTGCCCGCCGCGGTGCAGGTGCCCGAAGATGGTAATCTGGGTTTCCGGCAGGAAGCGGCGGATAAAATGTTCGCAGCGGATGCCGCAGGTGAGCCAGCTCCACACGATGCCGATGGGGCGCTGCGGCGGCCAGAAACAGTGCATGAAGCCGCGGAGCAGGGGGTTCCGGATACCCTCGCGGCGCATGATAGGCGGCGTAAGCTGGCACATGGAGCGCGAAAGCTCCAGCCGGCACTCCAGAGTATCATCTGCCCCGGGAAACTCGGCAATAAGCTTCTTGCAGGCTGCCTTATTGCGCAGATATTCCCAGCTCCAGGGGGCCACTTCCTTGTGCAGCGCGTGCCCGTGCATGGCAACCACGCGTCCACCCCAGAAACGGGCCAGCAGGGCAGGTACATCCGGGTCATGGTTGCCGGATATTTCCACCAGCTGCACGCCACGGGCGCGGCAGAGCTGCCGCAATTCCTCGCGGGCGGCTATGCCGGCTTCCTGCCAGTCGCATTTGCGGGTTTCTGCAAGGTCTCCCACCACTACCAGCATGCCGATGCCTTCCAGCAGTGGCGCCAGCTGCGCTACGGCGGGAGCTTCGCAGCGCTCATGCCCCAGGTGCAGGTCTGAAATGAAGCGCACCACGCACCCTGGCGGTGGTTCGATGTCGATGATGCAGCTCATACGGGCAGGAGAGACTGGGGATTTACAGCGCGCGCTGGCGTACGGCCTCGTACAGGCACACGCCCGTGGCCACGGAAACATTCAGGCAGGGCACCTTGCCCGCCATGGGAATGCGCACCAGGAAATCGCAGTTCTCCTCCGTCAGGCGGCGCATGCCATCGCCCTCAGCACCCATCACCAGGGCAATGCCGCCCTTGAAATCGATATCGTAGAGCGAGCGGTCGCCGTGGTCGGAGGTGCCCACAAACCAGATGCCGGCATCCTTCATCTGCTTCATGGTGCGGGCCAGGTTGGTCACCTGCACAAAGGGCACATTCTCTGCCGCGCCCACGGAAACGCGCAGCACCGTCTCGGTGATGCCCACAGACTTGTCTTTCGGGGCAATGACGGCGGCCACGCCGGCGCCATCGGCCGTGCGGAGAATAGCGCCCAGGTTGTGCGGGTCCTGAATGCAGTCCAGTACCAGGTAAAGCCCCTGGGGTTGTTCCTCCAGAATATCCAGCAGCTCGCCTTCGGGACGGGGCTTCACCACGATGGTGGCGGCGGGTTTCTTGTCGAATTTTGCTTCGGTGCGGGCTGTGTGCTTGTTGGCTCGTGCAGTGCGTTCGTTGAATTTCATGCGGGATTTTGAGTTAGAATGTTCAGGGCTTCCCCGGCCATCATGAAGCCGAAGGTGCCGGTAATGTGGGTGGCGGAACCGAAGCCGCTGGCGCAGCCGATGCCGCCTTTCTGGTGAGCTTCTCGTTCAGTGCTCACGGTTCCGTCGCATTTCGGGAAACGCGGGCGCTCGGGGGAATAGACGCAGCGGATGCCGATTTCAGGGCATTTATCCTGCAGGGGCAGTCCGTATTCCCGGCGGAGGGTCTTGCGGAGCTGGGAGAGCATGTTGTCGCCACAGCTGCGGGCTAAATCTGCCGCGGCAATGGCGCCGGCATCAATGCGCCCGCCTGCACCGCCGCAGGTTACCAGCGGAATACCGCGCTTGTAGCATTCGGCAATGAGGTGGGCCTTCGGGCGCATGCTGTCGATGGCGTCAATCACCACATCCGGTGTGGTGTCGAACAAGCGCTCCGGCTTGGAAACTGTGTAGAAGGCCATGACTTCCTCCACCTGCACGGCTGGATTGATGGCGCGCAGCCGCTCGCCCATGGCCTCCACCTTGGCTCGGCCGTAGTTGCCGTCCAGTGCGTGAATCTGCCGGTTCGTGTTGGTGATGCAGAGGTCATCCATATCCAGCAGGATAATGGTGCCCACGCCGCTGCGGGCCAGTGCCTCTGCGGCCCAGGAGCCCACGCCGCCGATGCCGACCACCGCCACGCGGGCTGCGGCCAGACGCTCAGCCGGGGCTACTCCATACAGGCGGGCGATGCCGCCAAATCGTTCCACGTCCATCATTTTTCGTCGTATGCGCGTATCACGCGTTCAATTCGTAAAGCTTTGCCGGTGCTGGGGTCCACCTCTACAATGACGCCGTTCACCATGGCGGGGAATCCGGCGATGGGGAAGCGGTTGGGCATGTTGGTGATAAGCCCCTGCAGCACGCAGCCGGCATCTCGGCCGATGACGCCGTCGCGGCTGCCGCACATGCCGGCATCTGTCAGGTACGCCGTGCCGCCGGGCAGAATGCGTTCATCTCCGGTCTGCACATGCGTGTGTGTGCCGATGACGGCGCTGGCCACGCCATCCATGCGGTAGCCCATGGCTATTTTCTCGCTGGTGGTCTCGCCGTGGAAATCCACCAGCACGGCCTGGGCTCCGGCTTCGCGCAGCCGGCATGCCTCATCATAGCCCAGGGTGTAGGGATTCTCCGCGCCCGGGCGCATGAAAGTGCGGCCTTGCAGGCAGAGCACACCCAGCCTGCCTGCCGGTGTGTCGATGATGCAGCTGCCGTGGCCGGGGGTGCCGGGTTGCAGATTGAAGGGGCGCAGCACATTCGGGGCTTCGGGCAACCAGGGAATCAGGTCAGATTGATCCCACACGTGGTCTCCCAGGGTGATGACATCCACCCCGTGCTCCATGAATTCGCGTGCCAGGCGGGGAATGATTCCCTTGCCACCCGCTGCGTTCTCGCCATTTACCACAACGGCATCCACCCCGTACTCCTCACGAAGTTCGGGTATGGCGCGGTAAAGGGCGCAGCGGCCGGGCTCGCCCACAACATCTCCCAGAAAAAGGATGACCATCAGCTATGGGCTTTGGAACCACAGGGAACCACTGTCACCGGAATACTGGAAGCGCGTACCAGTTTTTCTGCGGTGTTGCCCAGCAGGATGGAGGTGAGCAGGGAGTGGTGACGATTGCCGATGATCAGTTGGGTGATGTTGTGGCGGTGGCAGAACTGGTGCACACAGTCCACGATATCATCACTTTCCTCTGCCTTGGCGTAAATCGGAATGCCCCATTTCTTGCTTATCTGCTCGCCGAGCTGCTTGGCGCGGGCATCGGCAATGGAAAGCACGGCCTGGCAGGCATCCATGCGCTGGTAATCAATGTTCGGCAGGTTGCCGGGGAGGTCGCCCGAGCCAAGACTGTCGCCGGAAAGCGTGCCGGCGGCATCAATGATGCAGGGCTCCACGGCATGCAGCAGGTACATTTTGCCACCTGTCTTGCACACCATCTCAGCGGCAAAGTCGAGTACGGCCTGCCCTTCTTCTGTAAAGTCGGTTGCTGCTAGTATTCTGACCATGTCCGCATTCTAGCACCTTTTGCCAGCATAGCCAAGAATTATTTGTTTGGAAACGCTGCAAATCAGGCCATTTCTGGTGCGAAGCGGATAAATCCGGCGGGCGTATGCCCGCGGAATTTAAGATATTCAAAATCAAAAATCCACAATTATGTATCCCGATAAGCAATTGTTCGCCGGCAATAACGATGAGGCTTGCAGAATATTCCCCTTTAATGCACCAGCAAGCCCCTTGCGTGGGCTTCGGCGGTGGGGCCGCTGGTGCCGAGCATGCGGACAAGTTCGGTGATGCGGGCATCGGCATTCACCTCCTCCAGCCGGGAGACGGTGCGGCCTTCGGCTGTCAGGCCCTTGGAAATGAGGTAGTGGTGGTCTGCCAGGGCGGCAACCTGCGGGAAGTGAGTGATGGCGATGACCTGATGGTCGCGGCCTAGCTCACGCATCTTCATGCCCACGGCGCGGGCAATTTCGCCACCTACGTTGGCGTCAATTTCATCAAAAATGAGCAGGGGCGTGTCATCCTGCCTGGCCAGTGCGCTCTTCAGCGCCAGCATAACGCGGGCAAGTTCGCCGCTGGAGGCAATGAGACGCAGGGCCTTCTGCGGTTCGCCCGGATTGGGGCCGAAGAGGAAGTCCACTTCCTCCATACCCTGCGGTCCCGGCTCGGGCAGGGGGGTGAGCTGCGCGGTGAACAGGGACTGGCGGAAGCCCAGGTGGCGGGCGTGGGTGAGGAAATCCTCCTCCAGCTTCGGGGCGGCAGCGGCGCGGGCTGCGGTGAGCTCCTGACCGGCCTGCAGCACCTTCCTGCGGCAGGACTCCTCCTCCGCGTGGAGCTCCTCCAGCTTCTGTTCGCGGTTGCCGATAGCATCGAGCTTGGCGCGGCAGGCTTCCAGATGTTCGGTAATGGCCTCGAAATCGGCGCCGTACTTGCGTTTAAGATTATCCAGAAGGGCGATGCGGTTCTCCAGCTCTGCCAGTTCGGCGGGGTCGCATTCCAGCGTTTCCACATAGTCCTGAAGGTTGGCTGCCAGGTCTTCTGCGGTGTCGATGAGGGATTCGAGGCTTTCCAGCCAGGGGGCGCAGGAGGCATCCAGACGCTCCAGGTCACGGCCACTGCGCACGAGCTGGTGCAGGGTGGAAAGCAGGGAGCCTTCCTCGCCATCCACCATGTGGGCCATGGGCAGGGCGGTGTCGCGCAGGCGGTTGGCATTGCGGGCTCGCTGCCAGCGGGCTTCCAGCCCTTCCACTTCCTCGGCGGTGAACTGGGCGCTTTCAATCTCGTCCACCTGGTGCTGCAGGAAATCCAGCTCGCGTTCGTTGGCCATTTCGCTTTCCAGCAGAGTACGGTAGGCGTGGCGGGCATCGAGCCAGGCGCGGTAGGCGGTGTGGTAGGCAGCCAGGGCAGGGGCGTCCTCGGCAAAGGCATCGAGCAGGCAGAGCTGGCGCTCCTGCGAGGTGAGGGAGCGGTGTTCCTCCGGGTGGTGCATGTCGACCAGGCCTGCGCCGATGCGCTTGAGCAGCTGCAGGGTGACGGGGCTGCTGTTGATGAACTGGCGGGTGCCGGAGGCAGTGACCACGCGGCGGATGATGAGCAGACCGTCTTCGCAGGGCGGCACGCCGCTTTCCTCCAGCAGGGCATTCAGCGCAGTGTTGTTCTGCAGCTGGAATACGGCCTCGATGCTGCACTGCGTTTCCCCGCTGCGGATGAGGCTTTTATCGGCGCGTTCGCCCAGGGCCAGGGAAATGCCGCCCATAATGACGGATTTGCCGGCACCCGTTTCGCCGGTGATACCCAGAAAACCCGCGTGGAGTTCCCAGGTGAGTTCATCTACCAGAGCCAGATTCCGTATCTTGAGCAGGGAAAGCATAATTTGTCTTTGCGTTCTGCGGTGGATTATGCCATAATGCCCGCGGAAATCAAAACTAAAAACGGATGCTGAACGTACTTTTCCTTGGCAGCGGCACTTCCACCGGGGTGCCTGTGATTGGTTGCGAATGCGAGGTGTGCCGCTCGGATGACCCACGCAACAAGCGGCTGCGTTCATCGATTCTGGTGCGTTCTGCCACCACCACACTGCTGGTGGATTCGTGCCCGGATTTACGAGTGCAGGCCTTGCAACACCACATCACCGCCATTGATGCCGTGCTTTACACGCACGAGCACCTGGACCACACGGCGGGTTTTGATGAGATGCGCGCTTTCTGCTGGCGGCGCACCGAGAGGCTGCCGCTGTATGCCGGTACGGGGTGTCTGGCGCATCTCAAGCGCATGTTCGGCTGGGCATTCGATGAGAATAACACCTACCAGGGCTATATCCGCCCGGCGGCGCATGACCACGCGGGGCTGCCCTTCATGGTGGGAGATATTGAGGTGGCCCCTGTTCCTGTGATTCACGCCACGGTGGAGACCTACGGCTATGTTTTCCGTTGCGGCGGGGTGAGCTTTGGTTATATTCCAGATATCCAGGAACTGCCGGAAACTTCCATGCCGCTGCTGATGCAGCTGGATGCGCTGGCCATTGACGGTTTGCGTTATCGCCCGCACCGCACGCATTTCTGCGTGGATGATACGGTGCGGCTTATGCAGCAGGTGCAGCCGAAGCGCGGCTATCTCACCCATGTGGGACATGAGGTGGAGTATAACAGCCTGTGCAATTACCTGCCGGAGTTCATTTCCCCGGCTTATGATGGCATGGAACTGCAGCTGGGGTAGAGGAGGTATATCTTTTCACCTGAAATGGTGAGCCGCGTCTTGTCTTTCTGGTGACAAGGCGGCTCACTTGTGTTCTAATGAGCACCGGCAAGAGCCGGAGTGCATCCCAATTCCAGCCCGTTCCGGGTGGAACGATAGCGCTGCTGGCCGCGCGGCCCCGACCCCACTTCGATATGTCTGGGTAATCCACAGTAGCCGATTTGCCGAACCTAACGAATACAACCAACAATTACCACTATGGCTGATATTGAACAAAACTACCAGATTAAGTATTCCGAGAAGTGGGGCTCTTTCCTCCAGCAGGAGGTTTCCCGTCTCGATAAGTATGTAACCGTGGAAACCGGGCTCACCGGCAAGATGGCCGCTTTTGATCAGTACGGTCTGCTCGCCTTCACGGAGAAGACCACCCGCATGCAGAGCACCACGCCCGAAGATGCCCCTACCATCCGCCGCGTGATTCATCCCAAGATTTTCACCAAGGCTGTGGGCTTTGATGAGTTTGATGCCAAGAGGCTGGCCAATATCGATGTGCCGGTCAGTAAGACGATTGAAAGTCTGCGCGCTGCCGCCGGCCGCTGCATGGATAAGGTGATGATTGATGCCTTCCTGGGCACTAACTATATTGGCGAGAATGGTACCAATACAGCGAATCTGCCGGCCTCCCAGATTGTGGCCAAGGACTTTGTGGAAAGTGGCTCGGCTGTCAGCAGTAACCTGACTGTTGGCAAACTGCGTAAAGCTCTGACCATTCTGCAGAAGAATGAAGCCTGGAGCGATGAGCGCCGCGCCTATGGCGACGAACTGGTGCTGGCCTGCTCCAGCAGCCAGATTAATGCGTTGCTCCAGCAGCAGGAGGTCTCCAGCTTCGATTACAATGCCGTGCGAGCACTGGCTGAGGGCCGCCTGGATACCTTCCTCGGCTTCCGTATCATCCGCACCGAGCAGCTGCCCGTCGATGCCTCCGGCATTCGTTCCTGTATCGCCTGGGTGAAGAGCCGCGCTCAGTTCGGTATCTGGGATGATTTCAAGGTGAAGCTTTCCGTGCGCGATGACCTGGACGAAACACTCCAGATCCGCGCCAAGTTTGCCTGCGGTGCCACCCGCCTGCAGGAGGAGGGTTTTGTGAAGATTCTTTGCGCCGAATAAGGCGCGAGCAGAGAGAAAGGGAGAAAAAGGAGCCCCCGGCGGAGAAATCCGCCGGGGGAAAATCGCTTTTTAGCTTGCCAAAGCGTTTTTGCAGCGTTAGAATGCCCATGTACGATTGTACTCAAAATTTCTAATATCATGAAACCTACACTTCTTGTTCTCGCAGCAGGTATGGGCAGCCGTTACGGTGGCCTCAAGCAGCTTGACCCCATGGGCCCCAACGGTGAAGTTATTCTTGACTACTCCGTGTACGACGCTATCCGCGCCGGCTTTGGAAAGGTTGTCTTCATTATCCGCAAGGATTTTGAAGAGGCTTTCAAGAGCCAGGTGGGTGCTCGTTTTGCCGGTAAGAT
>JAZOTV010000001.1:0-10342 GCA_045657815.1 Akkermansia sp. | reverse complement strand
TGTGCCCCCGCCCGCACTGGCTGCCAAGGGCTGGAAGACCAGCATCATCGGCGACGACATCGCCTGGATCTGGCCCCACGAGGACGGCACCTTCCACGCCATCAACCCTGAAAACGGTTACTTCGGTGTGGCTCCCGGTACTTCCTACAAGTCCAACCCCATCGCCATGGACACCATCAAGGAGAACATCATCTTCACCAACGTTGGTCTGACCGACGACGGCGACGTATGGTGGGAAGGTATGGACGGCGAGGCTCCCGCACACGCCATCGACTGGCAGGGTAACGACTGGACGCCCGATTGCGGCCGCAAGTGCGCTCACCCGAACAGCCGCTTCACCGCTCCTGCTTCTCAGTGCCCCACGCTCGACCCCGAGTACTACAACCCCGAGGGTGTGTCCATCAGCGCATTCCTCTTCGGTGGCCGCCGCGCTACCACCATGCCGCTCGTATTCCAGTCCAAGGATTGGAACCACGGCGTATACGTGGGTGCTACCATGGGCTCCGAGATGACCGCCGCTGCCTTCGGCCAGATTGGCCAGGTGCGTCGCGACCCGATGGCCATGAAGCCCTTCATCGGCTACAACGTTGGTGACTACTGGCAGCACTGGCTGGACATGGGCACCAAGACCTGCGCTTGCAAGCTGCCCAAGATCTTCAACGTGAACTGGTTCCGTAAGGATGCCGAGGGCAACTTCGTATGGCCGGGCTTCGGCGACAACATGCGCGTGCTCGACTGGGTACTCCGTCGCTGCCGCGGCGAGGTTGACGGTGTGGAGACCGCTCTGGGTATCTCCCCCGCCTACTCCGAGCTCGACACCGAGGGTCTCAAGGACTACGACGAGGCTGCTTTCAACACCAACATGACCATCTCCGCTTCCGAGTGGAAGGCTGAGCTCGAGTCTCAGACCGAGCTGTTCGCCATGGTTGGTGACAAGCTTCCCGCCGAGCTCGAGGCTCAGCGCCAGGCTATGCTCGCTAAGTTCTAAAGCAAGCATCTGCTGAAAGAGCAAATCCCTTTTCCGCCGCTCTTCCCGCAAGGAGGAGCGGCGGAAATCTTTTATGCCGGCGCGCCTACCTTCGCAACGGTGGGGAGGTATTTGCACTCTCCAGCCACATGTGTCCCAAAGATTTGGCACATGTGGATTGACTATTGACTATTGACTATTGACAATTTGAAAGTTAGCGGCTTACGCCGATAGAGCCGCGAATGAATGCTTACTGCCTATGGTGAGGCTAGTGATACCCCACTACGATTTTTCACACAGAACACTATGCCTTTATATTGTTTGGGGCTATTTTCCCATAATCTTTGGGGCACATGTGCCCACGCCGTATATTTGCTGAATTCTATCATTGACATGGGAATATGGCTTTGTTAGTATGACTCCATGAAGTTACGTTCATTCCTTAGCTTGTTGTGGCTTTCGCTATTTGGTTGCGTTCTTGCTCTGGCCCCTGTCCAGGCGCAGGATGAGATGGACGGCGAGGAAGTCGCTGATAGCTCCAAGTCCAAGAGTTCAAAAAAGAAAAAGGCCAAGAAGGATAAGAAGTCCAAAAAGAAGGACGCCAAGAAGTCAAAGTCCAAGAAATCCAAGAAGAAGGCCAGGGATGAAGAGGAGGAAGAGCTGGATGATGAAGCTGCTGGTGATGAGGAAGAATCCGATGCAGCAGATGCAGCTGTACCGAATGCGACCCCCGGTGTGGCAGAGGCTCTGGGCAAGTTCAAGGTGTTTAATGGTAAGCCCAATCTGAAGGCAGAGTATTATATTTACCTGTATTCTGCCAGCTGGTGTGGCTACTGCCAGCAGTGCATGCCCATTGCGGTTGCTGAATACAATAAGATGAAGTCTTCCCGCAAGGTGGAGATGATTCTCATCTGCGGCGACAAGACGGAGGCTGAGGCCAAGGAATACGTCAAGTCCAAGAAGTGCAAGGCTCCCACCATCATGTTCAGCGAGCTGCAGGCCACGGGCTTCCGGGGGCTTCCCGGTTGTGGCATGCCCGGCTATCCCGCCATCAGCGTGGTGGATAAGACTGGCAAGCAGATTAAGAACGTGGTGGGTGCTACTGCGGTGAAGGAGGTCCTCTCCGGTTGGCGCGCGCTTACCATCGGCGGTAAGTAAAAAGTACATGCGTCGGGCCCTTATCATCGTATGCTTGTGTGCAGGCTTGCTGGTGGGGGCCTGGTATGCATTCTGCATCTGGTGCGGTTGGTGGCAGCGCATTGAGCCGCCGGCCATGCACCCCAGCTGGAGCGAACAGCAGAAGTACGAGTTGCTGGCGCTCGACCACGAGTTGCGCTACAATCCCATCTGTGCCGCGTTCGGGCTTGCCTGTTTTACTGACGGGATGAGCTGGTGGGAGGAAGCGCTGTGTGCCAATGGCACTTCTCTGGCATGGGGCTGGCGGCGCTTCTGCAAGCCTGCCCGCGAGGCTTTGCATGAGGTGATGGCTACTGGCAGGGGCGATGTGCGGACCATTGATGGTTACCCCGTGGCGCTTTATGCCCTGCGTTTTCATAAGGTGGCGCTGGTAAAGGCACTTGTGGAGCATGGGTATAATCCTGCTGCCCCTTATGTTGCCTGGGATGCCCCATTTCTGCAGAAGGAATATCGACCGGGCAATCTTCTGGTGGATGCGCTTGAGGGTGCCTACATGGACCATACCATCAGGCTGGCAAGCCGGGAAAGGCTTGATTTGCTCAACTTTCTCGAGCAGCATGGAGCCTCCATTGATACGATGCCGGATACCGCCGCCGCGTGGGTGAATGCAGCCTGTGCCGCTTTTGGCGATGATTCAGATGGCGGGGCTGCTATTGCCTGGCTGCTGCGCCGCGGATTGCCGGTAAGCGAAGGACTGCGACACACCATCACAGAGTTGCTGCAGATGGACGCATGCAGCGACGTTCGCAAGACGCTGCAGCGCGAGGGCCTGCTGCCCGGAGACTCGCACTAGTTGCGGTTCACGCAGGAGTCATACAGAAAATAGGGAAGATAGAGTGTCCCTATGACCAGTGCTCCGGCATTCATCACGACGGTGCAGGGGACATCTGCCACCACTGCTGTGAGTACACCGGCCGGGTAGGCGTATAAGGCGTGGGCATCTGCGCGGGGCATGGAGCAGAGGTGCGGTTCCCTGAGACGGAGATTCTGGTACCTGGTCTTTGCCTGTTTCATTCTTCCTTTTCCGGGGAGGCGTTCGGCGTGTGCCGGTAGGTTGGTCAGGATGCAGTCCCCCTCGTGTTGCAGAACGTATACTCCACCTGTGCGTAATTTTTTTGCCATGTCATCCCGGACCTTGAGCCAGACTGTCTCGTTTTCATCGGAAACCGGCTCCCAGGTGTCGATGGCATCGCTTCCCAGCACGGAGCGGAAAGGCTTGCCTTGCTGGCAGCCACGCACCTTGCCCCGGAGGCCCTTGACATAGACGCTTTCTCCCACGCGGTAGAGTTCGGCGGCATCCGGCTCCGATACCCAGGTGGCCTCTGCTACTTCTGCGCGGTTCCAGAGATAGAGGCAGACAGAGGAACAGCAGCTGCTCAGCGTCATGCAGAGCAGAGTCAGCAGTATCGGCAGTAAGAAATGCATTTTCACGTGTAGTCAGTATAGCATGGCGCGCGGAAGATTCAAGGATGTAGTATGATGTTGAATGCAATGGGCGGTTTGCGGGACTTGTGCCTCAAAAACTGCGCCGGGAGGAAAAATGGCGTGGATTGGGGGTGCATGGTGCCTTTAGTCTTGATTTCCGAGGTAAAATATGGCACTATCAGACCACGGCGCGCGTGGGTGCCGTTCGATTTACGAATTCCAAACCCCATTTTGGAGCATGATTCGCATATACACGCAGACGGAGAATGGGATTTCCCGCACGGTGGGCCTGGAGGATCAGGAAAACCGCCGCGGGGATGTGTTCTGGATTGACCTTCTTACCCCGGATGCGGAAGAATTGAGGTTTGCCGAGGCTCTTTGCAGCATTGAAATGCCGACCAAGGATGAAATGCGCGAAATTGAGGCTACTTCTCGTCTATATTGCGAGGATGGCGGGCGATTCATGACCACCACGGTGCTTTCCCGCGTGGAGACGGATGAACCCATCATCTCTGAAATTACCTTCATCCTGAAAAGCAAGGTGCTGATTACGGTGCGCCACACGGATTCCTATTCGTTCCGCATGTTTTCGCAGCAGTTGCTGCGCATGAGCCAGACCAACCGTGACCTGGTGTTTGTGGGGCTGCTTGAATCGCTGGTGGACCGCCAGGCTGACGTGCTGGAACGCTTCGGTGCAGATTTGGATACGCTCTCCAAGAAGGTGTTCGGCACGCATCATACCCGCCGCAAGCAGAAGGTGGAGGACCCGGACACCGATGACCTGCGCGATGCGCTGGAGGAGCTGGGCCGCGTGGGTGACCTCATTACCCGCCAGCGCGATGCACTCGTGAACCTGCTTCGCCTCATCACCTACGCCGGCAACGAGGAGAGCTGCCTGGGCGAGGATAATCTGTACATGCCGCTGCGCTCCGTCTCCCGAGACGTGAACTCACTTTCTGAATACGCAGCCTTCCTTTCCAATAAGATTAATTTCATGCTCGATGCCGTGCTCGGCCTGATTAACATTGAGCAGAACGATATTTTCAAGGTGTTCACCATCATGAGCGTGGTGTTCCTGCCGCCCACGCTTATTGCCAGTACATTCGGCATGAACTTCAAGTACATTCCCTTTCTGAACACGGATTGGGGTGTGTGGGTTTCCTGTGTGCTCATGGTGCTCTCTGCGGCACTTCCGCTAATCATTTTCAAAATCAAACGCTACATCTGACCATGATTCCCATTCGCAAGGTTGTTACTCCTGATCAGGAAATTTCCAAGGCCGATATTCTCATCGAGGCTCTGCCGTATCTGCAGGCCTACCGCGACCAGACCATTCTCATTAAGTTCGGTGGCTCCGCCATGGACAACCCCGAGCTGGTGAAGTCGCTGATGCGCGATATCGTGGTGATGGAAATCATGGGCCTGAACCCCGTGGTGGTGCACGGCGGCGGCAAGGCAATTTCCAAGGCCATGGCCGATGCCGGCCTGGAGGCCCGCTTTGTGAATGGTCTGCGTGTGACCACGCCTGAGGCGATTGATATTGTGGAGCGCACGTTGAGCGGCAGCATCAACCCTGGTCTGGTTGAGATGATGCGCGGCCACGGCGGCAAGGCTGTGGGTATTCCCGGCACCAATGTGTTTGTGGGTGAAAAACTCATGGAGAAGGATGCCGAGGGGAACCCGGTGGATATCGGTATGGTGGGTAACGTGATTGGCTGTGAGCTTTCCCGAGTGAAGGAGGCTCTCTCCCTGCAGCTTACCCCGGTGATATCTCCGCTGGCCCGTGAGCTGGGCACCAACCATTCCCTGAATGTGAATGCCGACCTGGCCGCTGCTGCTCTTGCACGCGAGCTGAAACCGGTGAAACTGGTGTATATCTCCGATGTGCCAGGCCTGATGAATGACCCGGCCGACCCCAGCACCATCATTCAGAGTATCGACCGCAAGGAGGCTTTCGAGCTCATCGAGCAAGGGGTGATTTCCGGCGGCATGATTCCCAAGGTGAAGAGTGCTGTGGAAGCGCTGAATGCCGGTGTGCGCAAGGTGCACTTCATTGATGGCCGCCTGCGTCACACGCTGCTGCTCGAAATCTTCACCCCTGAGGGTATCGGTACCGAAATTGTGCGCGAACAGCGCTGAGTTTTCTCTCCTGTGAATACGCCCGCCTCCATCGGTGTTTTCTCGCCCACCCGCTCTGCAGCATGCCTGCTGGCTATGCAGCAGCTCATGGATTCCTGCTCGCGTTATGGGCTGAATGTGTATGAAATGGGGCGAAGTACGCTGAATGACCCGGTGCTTGGCAGACCGGAGATGATTCTCTGTTTGGGGGGAGATGGCACCATGCTTTCCACCGCCCTGCAGGCCAGCAGCACAGGGGCGGTTCTGGGCGGTATCAATATGGGTCACCTCGGCTTCCTGAGCGCCTGCGGTCGCGATGAAATCGAACTGCTGGTGCAGGCTCTGGCAGAGGGGAATTTTGAGGTGGATGAGCGTTCCATGCTCGAGGTGCGTAAGTTTGATGCCGCTGGGCAGGAGGCCGAGCGGCGCTTCTACGCGCTCAATGAGCTTTCTTTGACCCGTGCGCAGACGGGTAAGATGATTGATGTGGATGTGGTGCTGGACGGTAAACTGCTGAACCGTTACCATGCAGATGGTATTCTGGTGGCTACGCCCACGGGTTCCACGGCTTATTCCATGTCTGCCGGTGGGCCCCTGCTGTGGCCCACTGCCGGCGTAACCTGTCTCACGCCGATTTGTCCGCACAGCCTGACCAGCCGCCCCATTGTGCTGCCGGATTCGGTGGAAATCACGCTGCGTCCGCGCGAACGCCGTGGCCGTGCCGGAGAGTCGCTTATCTTCTCGTTGGATGGGCGCAATACCTACCCGATTGTATTGAATGAGACATTGCGCATCTGCAAGGCGCCGCACCCGCTCCGCCTGCTGAACCTGCCCGGAAGTGACTATGCAGCCCGTCTCCGCGCCAAGCTGCGCTGGTAGGTTGCTATAAAGGGGGAGGCCAGGATGGAAGTCCTTCACCGGCATGTATAAGCTTGTAATCAGCAGTTTCAGACGGTAGAATAACATATACGGAGTAGTTGCGATGCTTATACCTCCTCTTATTATCTATGTGACTTGTCTTGCCTTGTCGGTTCTGTCGAAATCGCAGGGGGTGCGCTCGGGTGCGTATATAGCAGTGGTGGTAATGCATATACTAGTGGCAATAGTGCCGACATGTTTCTGGATTTCTGATCATGGGGTGCTGCTGGGGCTTGCTATGGGCGCAGGCGCGCTGGGTATCAGCCTGCTGGCAGCACAGGGTGCCAGATTCGTTATTCGCGAAGTAGCTCGTGCGCTGACAGAACCCTGTGATTAAATATCGGTGCGCTGACTCACTCTGAACTTTACAGCTGGCAGCAAACGTGATACCTTGCTGCTTTCCCGGAATTTTATATAGCCATGAATAACCTTCTTTCCATTGAAGAACTGACTGGCGAGCAGATCTGCGAATTGCTTGCCCTGGGGCACAAGCTCAAAGCCGAGCGCGGTTGCCACACTGAACAGCCCTTGGCCGGGCAGACCTGGGCTCTGATTTTCTCCAAATCCTCCACTCGCACACGTGTTTCTTTCGAGGTGGGTATCTCCGAACTGGGCGGCCGCCCGATGTTCCTTTCCACCCGCGATATCCAGCTGGGCCGTGGCGAGCCCATCAAGGACACCGCCCGTGTGCTGGGCCGCATGATTCACGGTGCTATCATCCGCACTTATGATCAGCAGGATGTAGTGGACTTTGCCGATTACTCCAAGCTCCCGACCATCAATGCCCTGACCGACCTGGAGCATCCCTGCCAGATTCTGGCTGACCTGCTTACCATCGAGGAGCAGTACGGCGTGGGCTCCTGGAAGGGGATGAAGATTGCTTTCCTGGGCGATGTGGACAACAACATGGGCCGCTCCTGGATGTGGGCTGCCAAGCGCCTGGGCTTCACCCTCATGCTGGCCGGTCCGGAGCAGGCTCTGCCCAAGGCTGAGACCCTGGCTGCTCTCGATTGCCCGAACATCATCTGCACCACGGATGCCGCCGAGGCTGTGCGCGACTGCATGGTGATTAACACCGATACATGGATTTCCATGGGCCAGGAGGCTGAGAAGGGCACCAAGGAGAAGGCTTTCTTCCCCTACCAGGTGAATGATGAGCTGCTGAAACTGGCTGCTCCCGGCCACATCGTGCTGCACTGCCTGCCTGCCTACCGTGGTTACGAGATTACCGATGAAGTGCTGGAGGCTAATGCCCCTGTCATCTTCCGAGAGGCAGAGAACCGACTGCACGCCCAGAAGGCCGTGCTTTACACTCTGGCAACCAGCCGCACCAAGTGATGGATTACAACGCACGCATTGAGGAGTTGCTGGATGATATGTCCGTCTTCGAGGACTGGACTGAAAAGTACGAGTTCATCATCTCCCTGGGGCGCCGTCTGTCGGCCATGCCCGAAAAGTACCGCAAGAACTGCAACCTCATCAAGGGGTGTCAGAGCCGCGTGTGGGTCGGCACCGAAATGGATGATGGCAGGCTCATCATTCATGCCGACAGTGATTCCCTTATCACCAAGGGGCTTATTGCTCTGTTCATCCGCCTGCTTTCCGGGCTTACACCGGCAGAGATTCTGGCAGCAGATATGAGCAAGCTGGATGGTTGCGGGCTCAAGGAGCATCTTGCTTCCACCCGTGCAAACGCTCTTACTTCCATGGCTGCTACTATCCGCAAGGCTGCGGATGCTGCTGCAAAGACCTTCCTGCTGTGAAAAACGCCCTGCAGAGACTCCTGGATACACGCCTGGCCAAGCTGCCGCCGGAGACGAATGCTTTCCGCGTATCGGACGGCGCGCCGTGGCCTGGTGTGTTCATTGATGCCCTGGCAGATCGCCTGCTGGTGTCTCTGCGTGATGCGGCCTTGCCGGCAGGTCTGAAGGATTTGCTTAAAGCTACCGGGCGCCCCGTTTACGTGAAGCGTCTGGATAAGGATGTGAAGGAAGCTCCGCAGTTCCTCTGCGGCCCGGAATCGCCCCTGCGCTTCGTGATTCAGGAGAATGGTGTAAACTATCTCATGGATATGGGGGCAGGGTACTCCCAGGGTATTTTTCTGGACCAGCGTGATAACCGCGCGGAGCTCCGCCGCATCTGCCGCCCCGGTATGAAGGTGCTTAACACCTTCGCCTACACGGGGGCATTTTCTGTCTGCGCTGCTCTGGCCGGGGCGCAGACCACTACGCTCGACCTGGCCCAGCCCTGCCTGAGCTGGTGCCGTGAGAATATGGCTCTCAATGATATTGACCCGGATGACCACTACTTCTGCAAGGGTGATGCTCTGCATTGGATGGATCGCTTTGCCCGGCAGGGCCGCCGGTTCGATATCATCGTGCTCGACCCGCCCACCTTCTCCCGCGATGAGAAGGGGCATGTCTGGCGTGTGGAAAAGGATTATGACCACCTGGTGAACCTGGCAGCTGCTTGTCTGGCTCCTCATGGTCGCATTCTTTGCTCCACAAATTGCCGGAAATTGTCCATGTCGGCATTCCGGCGCATGGTGGCGGCTGGTATCCCCTCCGCCCGCCTTGTTTCGGTGCCTATGCCCTTTGATTTTGACGGCGAGGACTACTTGAAGTGCATCTGGGCTGAAAATTAAGACACTGCGGAATGTCTTTTTACACCCGCTACATTTTGTGGCGTTTATTTTCGCACCACACCATATAGAGCCTAGATAAGAACACACTTTAAACCCTCTCAAAGCCCCTGAATCAATGGTTTCTGACCATATTTCATGGGTTTGTATCAGGAAAGATTCTAATGTAGCAAAACTTGGGTTGGTGTACAATATATAGTGTACAAGTTTGTTTAAGTATTCCATATTTTGTATGTGGAAAAGTGTGCCGCCTCTATTTTTTTTGCTTGCAAAGGCGATTTTAGAATGGTAGAGTTGACCCCGTGCACCGAGCAGGGACCCGCCTGCCGGAATGCCCCCGGTAAACGGGTCCGAAAACACTTCCAAACTTACGCAATATGCCTGAAATCATCAAAAGAAACGGTAAGCGCGAGCGCTTCGAGGCCTACAAGGTACAGCAGGCCATCGAAAAGGCGTTCCACGCCTCACAGGAGGAGTACAATCCTCTTGTATACGCTAATGTGCTGGACAAACTGAAGCACGAAGAATACCTGCCTGTGGAAATGGTGCAGGACCGCATCGAGAAGGAACTCATGCGCGCCGGTGCTTATGACACAGCTCGTAATTTCATCAAGTACCGTTTCCTGCACAAGCTGCAGCGTGAACAGATTGCCGGTCTTTACCAGGGCAACACCTGGGTGGATTGTAAGCAGACCATCGAGGAATATGTGGGCAATACCGACTGGCGAATCAAGGCCAACTCCAACACCACTTACTCGAACGCCGGTCTGGTAAACAACACCGCCGGTAAGGTTATTGCCAACTACTGGCTCGATCAGGTTTACACGCCCGAGGAAGGCGCTGCTCTCCGTAACGGCGACTACCCCATTCACGACCTCGACTGCCTTACCGGCTACTGCGCCGGTTGGAGTCTGCGCAACCTGCTCAACGAGGGGTTCAACGGCGTGCGCAGCCGCGTGAACAGCCGCCCGCCCAAGCATTTCCGTGAGGCTCTGGGCCAGATGGCGAACTTCCTGGGCATTCTGCAGAGCGAATGGGCCGGTGCACAGGCCTTCAGCTCCTTCGATACTTATCTT